>CP144808.1:0-131750 GCA_036689375.1 Candidatus Stammera capleta
GAAATATGATTTTTTTAAAATATAAAATATACTTGCCTAATTATATTATTTTAGTATTTGATTATGGTAAAAAAAATTTTAGAAATAAAATATATAAATACTATAAATCAAATAGAAAAAATACTCCTAATTATTTATTAAATTACATTTTTTATGTTAAAAAAAAATTAAATTTACTTAATATAAAATTTTTATCTATAAAAAATGTAGAAAGTGATGATACTATAAGTAGTTTAGTTTATAAAATAAATAATATTTATAAAAATAAATGTAAAATTTATATTTTATCTTATGATAAAGATTTTTTTCAATTAATAAAAAAAAATGTTTTTTTATTAAGATTTAATAAAGAAATATATACTGAAATAGATGTTTTTAAAAAATATGGTATATATCCTAATTTAATTAAAGATCTATTTGCTTTATGTGGTGATTCTAGTGATAATATTCCAGGTATTAAAGGTATTGGTATAAAAACAGCTATTATTTTATTAAAAAATATAGGATGTATAAATAAAATATATAAAAATTTAAATAAAATTAAAAATCTTAATATTAAAAATTATTCAAATATTATTTATAATTTAAAAAAAAAATATAAAGAAATTTTAATTTGACTTAAATTAATTAAATTAAAAAATAATATAAAAATTAATATAAATATGAATAATTTTTTTATAAAAAAAAAATTTTTTAATAAATTTTTTTATAATTTATTTAAATATAAATAATTTAAATTAAAAAATTATTTATTTTTTATAAATATATTTAATAACTTATTTTATTATTAATAATATTTAATATTTTTTTTTATTTTTTTTAAAAAAATATTTTAAATAAATAAAATAAAAATAAAAAAATTTATATATATAAATTTTTAAAATATATATATTATATATATATGTTAAAATATATTTATATTATTTTAAAAAAAAAATTAATATAAAGGTAAAATTTAATGTTAAAAAAAAATGTTAAAATTAATTTAATTAATGGTTTTCATATTAGACCAGCAACAAAATTTGTAAAAAAAGCTAAAAAATTTTTATGTAATATAAAAATTAAATTAAAAAATAATATTATTGATGCTAAAAGTTTATTACAAATACAAACATTAGGTATATCAAATGGTGATAAAATAACTATTATTACTGATGGTATTGATGAATTAAAAGCATTAAATTCACTAATTAATTTAATTAAACTATTGAAAGAATAATATTTTTTGTTTATTTATTTTATTTTATATTTAAATATTTTATATAAAATAATTATTTTTTTAAGGTATATTTATGATAATTAAAGGTAATCCAATTACAAAAGGTTATTCTTTTGGTAAAGCTTTTATTTTAAAAGAACAAAAAATAAAAATTAATTTTAATAAAATTAGTTCTATCAATGTAAAATCTGAAATATTATTATTTTATAATTCATTAAATAAAACTATAAAACAATTAAAAAAAATTAAATCATTTATAAAAGATGAAAATAAAAAATTATTATTTGATGGATATATAATTTTATTAGAAGATAAAAGTTTAGAAGAAAATATAATAAAATGTATAAAAAATGATTTTTGTTATTCAGATGCTGCAGTTTATAATGTTATAAAAAAACAAATTAGTATTATTAGTAAAGTTAATAATTTTTATATAAAAGAACGTATTAATGATTTATTAGATATAAAAAAAAGATTAATTTTTAATATAAAAGGAATTAATTTGATTGATTTTAATTTTTTAAATAATTCTAATAAAATAATAATTATTAGTAAAGATTTATATCCAACTCAAATTATACAATTTAATTTAAAAAAAATAGTTGGATTTATAATTGAATTAGGTAGTTTAACATCTCATACATGTATATTAGCAAAATCTTTAGGTTTAATAGGTATTATTCAAGTTAAAAATGATATAAATAAAATTAAAGATAATGATAATATTATTATAGATGGTAGTAATGGTAATATTTATATAAATAGTAATAATGAAGTTATAAATAAATTTAAAATTAAATTTAATACTTATATATTTAATAAAAATAAATTAAAAAAAATAAAATATTTAAATTCTGTTACTAAAGATGGTCATAATATTAAATTATTAGCTAATATTGCTAATGATAATGATATAAAAAATGTTTTGAAATATGGTGCAGATGGTATAGGTTTATATCGTACAGAATTTTTATTTATGGATAGAAATTCATTTCCTTCAGAACAAGAACAATTTAATTCTTATAAAAAAATTATAAATTTAATTGGTAATAAAATTGTTACAATAAGAACTGTAGATTTAGGTGGTGATAAATTTTTACCATATATGAATTTTCCAAAAGATGATACTCCATTTTTAGGATGAAGATCAATAAGAATTTATAAAGATAAAAAAAATATATTGCGTACACAATTAAAAGCTATATTTAGAGCTTCTATATATGGAAAAATAAGAATTATGTTTCCAATGATAATATCTATGGAAGAAGTGGAGTTTTTAAAAAATGAAATTAATTTTGTTAAAAAATATCTTATTAAAAAAAAAATAAAATTTGATAAAAATATTAAAATAGGTGCCATGATAGAAACACCTTCTGCTGCTTTAATTATTAATTTTTTATCTAAAGAATTTGATTTTTTTAGTATAGGTACAAATGATTTAACTCAATATACTTTAGCAGTTAATAGAAATAATTCAATGGTTTCTTATTTATATGATTCATTATCACCATCTATAATTTATTTAATTAATCATATTGTTTATAATGTTCATAAAAATGGAAAAAAAGTTTGTATATGTGGTGAATTAGCATCAGATGAGATTTCTACAAAATTATTATTAGGTCTTGGTTTAGATGAATTAAGTATGAATTCTAATTCAATTCCTAAAATAAAATATAATATACGTAATACAAATTTTAAAGATTCAATAAAATTAAAATCTATTATTTTAAATACAAAAAGTTCAAAAGAAATTAGAAAAATTTTAATTAAAAAAAATAATTAAATTTATGCCTAGAGGCGGAATTGAACCGCCGACACGAGGATTTTCAGTCCTCTGCTCTACCAACTGAGCTATCTAGGCAATTTTATTTGTTCTTTCATTCAATTTAGATATTTTTTATTTATATTTGTTGATTTTAAAGTTATTATTTCTGGAATTTTATATGTATGTAATTTTTTTATTATTTTTATTATTTCTTTTTCTAAATATAAAAATGTTTTTATTATTATTTTTATTTCTTTATTTTGTTTTAATTTATTTTTTCATAAATAATAAGATTCTACATTATTTATAATATTTATACATGAAGCTAATTTTTTATTTAAAATATTTTTTATTATTAAATTAGTAATATTTTTATTTGGTATATTACATGTTATTATTATTAATTGTAAGTTTTTATACATAATTTATAATAAATGATTATAATTTTTATATTATATTTAATATATTTATTTATGTCAAATTAAAATTTAAATAAATTTTTAATTATTCTTGAAAAATTAATTTATTATCCTTATCTATATTATATAGATATATTATTTAATAATTTTTTTGTTTTATAAGGAGTTTTTAATGAAAATTCGTCCATTACATGATCGTATTATAGTTAAAAGAAAGGATAATGAATCTAAATCTTCTGGAGGTATAGTTCTTACTGGTTCTGCAGCTGGTAAATCAACTAGAGGTGAAGTTTTAGCTGTAGGTAAAGGTCGTTTACTTGATAATGGAATTATTAAAAAATTAGATGTTAAAATAGGTGATATTGTTATTTTTAATGATGGATATGGTATTAAATCTGAAAAATTAGATAATGAAGATGTATTGATTATGTCTGAAAGTGATGTTTTAGCTATTATTGAATAATATTTTAATAAATTATTTAAGGGAAATTATTATGTCATCTAAAGATGTAAAATTTGGTAATGAAGCAAGATCAAAAATTTTGCGTGGAGTTAATATTTTAGCTGATGCTGTAAGAGTAACTTTAGGTCCTAAAGGAAGAAATGTTGTTTTAGATAAATCATTTGGAGCTCCAGCAATTACTAAAGATGGAGTAGCTGTGGCTAGAGAAATAGAATTAGAAGATAAGTTTGAAAATATGGGTGCTCAAATGGTAAAAGAAGTTGCATCTAAATCAAATGATGTTGCTGGTGATGGAACTACAACAGCTACTGTTTTAGCTCAATCTATAGTAAATGAAGGATTAAAAGCTGTAGCTGCTGGTATGAATCCTATGGATCTTAAAAGAGGTATAGATAAAGCTGTAAATGCTGCTGTTATAGAATTAAAAAAAATATCTGTTCCTTGTTCTGATTCTAAATCTATAGCTCAAGTTGGTACAATTTCAGCTAATGCTGATGAAAATGTAGGAAATTTAATTGCTAAAGCTATGGAAAAAGTTGGAAAAGAAGGGGTTATTACTGTAGAAGAAGGAACAGGATTAGAAGATGAATTAGATGTTGTTGAAGGTATGCAATTTGATAGAGGTTATTTATCTCCATATTTTATAAATAAAACTGATTTTGGAGTTGTTGAATTAGAAAATCCATTTATTTTATTAGTAGAAAAAAAAATATCTAATATTAGAGAAATGTTACCTATATTAGAATCTGTTGCTAAATCTAGTAAACCTTTATTAGTTATAGCTGAAGATGTAGAAGGTGAAGCATTAGCTACATTAGTTGTAAATAATATGAGAGGTATAGTTAAAGTAGCTGCTGTAAAAGCTCCTGGATTTGGAGATAGAAGAAAATCAATGTTACAGGATATAGCGGTTTTAACAAATGGAACAGTAATTTCTGAAGAAATTGGTATGGAATTAGATAAAATTAATATAAATGATTTAGGAAATGCTAAAAAAGTAGTTATAAATAAGGATACTACTACTATTGTTGATGGAGCTGGTTGTCAGAAAGAAATTTCTAATAGAATTAATCAAATACGTAAACAAATAAATGAAGCTTCTTCTGATTATGATAAAGAAAAATTACAAGAAAGAGTAGCTAAATTAGCTGGTGGTGTAGCTGTTTTAAAAGTAGGTGCTGCTACTGAAGTAGAAATGAAAGAAAAAAAAGCTAGAGTAGAAGATGCTTTACATGCTACTAGAGCTGCTGTAGAAGAAGGTGTAGTTGCAGGTGGAGGTGTTGCTTTAGTAAGAGTTGCTGAAAGATTAAATAATTTAACAGCTCAAAATGAAGATCAAAATGTTGGAATAAGAGTAGCTTTAAGATCAATGGAATCTCCTTTACGTCAAATAGTTTCTAATACAGGAGATGAACCTTCTGTTGTTGCTAATAATGTAAAAGCTGGAAGTGGTAATTATGGTTATAATGCTGCTTCTGAAAAATATGGTGATATGATAGAAATGGGTATTTTAGATCCTACTAAAGTTACTCGTTCAGCTTTACAATATGCAGCTTCAGTTGCTGGATTAATGGTTACTACTGAATGTATGATTACAGATTCTCCTAAAGATAATAAAAATGATATTAGTAATCCATCTCATGGTATGAATGATGGAGGAATGGGAGGAATGGGAAATAATATGATGTAATTTTTATTATATTTATAATAGTTTTTTTTTAAAAATATTAAAGCCTTATAGGCTTTAATATTTTATTTATTAATTTTTATTATATTGATAATATATATATATATTATGAAATTTATGAATTTTTTTAAAATAAATAGTAATTTAATAAAAAAAAATAATACTGGTTCTAGTTTTTATCAAATAAATATTTTAAATAATCGTATTTCTAATTTACAAAAACATTTATCTTTTTATAAAAAAGATTTTCATAGTAGAATTGGTTTATTTAAATTAATTTCTAAACGTTATAAACTTATAAAATATGTAAAGTTAAATAATATTAAATATGAAAAATAATATTATTTTATTTTTTTTTAAAAAAAATATTTTAAAATTATTAATAATTTAATTAAAGGAAAATTTATTTTGTTGGAACATAATGTTGTAAAATTTAAATATGGTAATAATATAATTAAATTAGAAAATGGATTTATAGCTCGTCAATCAACATCTTCTGTTATTGCTAGTATGGATGATACTGTTGTTATAGTTACACTTGTTTGTGATTCTGAAATTAAAATTGATCAAAAATTTTTACCTTTAAGTGTTTATTATCAAGAAAAATTTTATTCTATAGGTAAAATACCTGGTAGTTTTTTTAGAAGAGAAGGTCGTTCTAGTGATACAGAGATAATAATTTCTAGACTTATTGATAGATCTATTAGACCATTATTTAATGATAAATTATTGAATGATATTCAAATTACCATTAATGTTGTTTCTGTAAATCCTCAAGTTAGTACTGATATTATATCTATAATAGGTGTTTCTGCTGCTTTAAGTATATCTGGTATACCAGATATTATTCCTATTAGTGTTGCTCGTATTGGTTATGTTAATAATAATTATATTTTAAATCCATCAATTAATGAAATAAATATAAGTAAATTAAATTTAGTTATAGCTGGAACTAATGATGCTATATTTATGATTGATTGTTCTTCTAAAAATTTAGAAGAAAAATATATAATAAATGGTATAGATTTTGCATGTAATAATTTTTCTGTTGTATTAGATAATATAAATATTTTTTTAGATAAAGTTTCTAAAAAAAATTTAGATAAAAATTGTTTTGATTATTTATATGATACCCTCCCCTTTGATATTGATAATTATATATATAATTTTTGTATAAATGATTTAAATAAAATATATTCTAAAAAATATAATAAAAGAAAATTAATTAATAATTTAAATAATATTGAGAAAAAACTTTTTTTATTATTAGAAAAAAATAATAAAAATATAAATAATAATTTAGTTATAAAAAAAATTAATGAAATAAAAAAAAAAATAATAATTAATAAATTATTAAATGAAGGAAAAAGAATAGATGGAAGATCTTTAAAAGATATTCGTGATATAGATATAAAAGTAGGATTTTTACCTAATAGAGTTCATGGTTCCTCTTTATTTACAAGAGGTGAAACTCAAGCTTTGGTTACTATTACTTTAGGTACATCAAGAGATGCTCAAAGTTTTGATGATATTTTTTTAGGAGAAAGATTAGATAATTTTATTTTTCATTATAATTTTCCTCCATATTCTGTTGGAGAAATAGGAAATATAGGTATTCCTAAAAGAAGAGAAGTAGGACATGGATATTTAGCTAAAAAAGGTATAATTCCAATATTACCTAATAAAAATAATTTTCCTTATACTATAAGAATAGTTTCAGATATTTTAGAATCTAATGGTTCTTCTTCTATGGCTTCTGTTTGTGGAGCATCATTAGCTTTAATGGATGCTGGTGTTCCGATTAAATATCATGTTGCTGGAATTGCAATGGGATTAATTAAATTTAAAGATAAAAAATTTATAATTTCAGATATTATAAGTGATGAAGATAAATTAGGTGATATGGATTTTAAAATTATTGGTACAGAATTAGGTATCACTGCTTTACAAATGGATATGAAAGTAAAAGGTATTTTTTGTGATGATATTTTTAATTCTTTAGAAAAATCAAAAGAATCTAGATTATATATTATTCAAAAAATGAATAATTTTATTAAAAAACCTAGATATTATATATCTGATTATGCACCAAGAATACATAAGTTTAAAATTAATATTAATAAAATAAAAGATGTAATAGGTAAAGGTGGAAATGTTATAAAATATCTTACTGATAAATATAATTGTTTTATAGAAATTAATAATGATGGTATTGTTAATATAATATCTTCTAATAAAAAAAATATAGATGATGTTGTTTATAAAATAAATAAAATTATAGAAGATATTAAAATTGGATATACTTATTCAGTTTTGATTAAAAAAATATTTAGTTTTGGATTAATTGTTTATTTTTTTAATAAAAAAGAAGGTTTGGTTTATATTCCTAAAAATTTTTTTAAAAATAAAAATAATAATATTTTTAGTTTTTTTAAAATTGGTCAATATATAAATGCTAAGGTTTTAAGTATAAATAATTATGGAAAAATTAAATTAATTTTAAAAGATAATTTTAATAAATGTAAATAATTTTATGATTAATAATTTTGGTAAGTTTAATTTTAGTAATTTTGGTTTTGATAATAAATTATTAAAAGAAATTAAAAAATTAGGATATATAAATCCAACTGAAATACAGTTAAAATGTATACCTTTATTTTTAAAAGGATATAATATTTTAGGTATTGCTAAAACTGGTAGTGGTAAAACAGCTGCTTTTGTATTACCAATATTAAGTAAATTATTAAAAAAATCTTTTTTACAAGTTTTAGTTTTAACTCCTACTAGAGAATTAACTATACAAATATTTAATTCATTTAATATGTTTTCTAAACATATTAATATTAAAATTATATCTATATATGGTGGTCAAAGTTATAAAATTCAATTAAATAATATAAGGAAAAAACCTTCTATTATAGTAGCTACTCCAGGAAGATTATTAGATTTTTTAAAAAAAAGAGTTATAAATTTATCTAATATTAAAACTGTTGTTTTAGATGAAGCTGATGAAATGTTAAGAATGGGATTTATAGAAGATGTTAAAAAAATTTTTAGTTATATTAAATATAAATATCAAATGGCTTTATTTTCTGCTACTTTTTCTAATTCTATAAAAAATATTGTTTTAAAATTTATGAGTAATTATAAAGAAATAAATTTATCTTTATATAATAATAAAAGTATTGTTCCTAAAAATATTAAACAATATTATTTATATGTTAATTATAAAAATAAAATTAATGTTTTAATGAAATTTTTGGAATCTGAAAATTATAATTCAATAATAATTTTTGTAAAAACTAAAATTTATACAATAAAATTATCTAATTTTATTTCAAATAGTGGTTATTTTAGTTCAGCTTTAAATGGAGATATGAAACAATTTTTAAGAGAAAAAACAATTAATAATTTTAAAAATAAAAAAATTTCTATTTTAGTTGCTACTGATATTGCTTCTAGAGGTTTAGATATAAAAAATGTTGATTTGATAATTAATTATGATTTACCTATGGATGTAAAATCATATATTCATAGAATTGGAAGAACTGGTCGTGCTAATAATAAAGGTAAAGCTATTTTGTTTGTAAGTAAAAAAGAAAAATTTTTTATTTATAATTTATATAAAAAATTAAATTGTAATTTAAAAAAAATTAATATTCCTGATAATAAAATTATATTAGAAAAACGTTTTAAAAAAATATTGTTTTTAATTAAAGAAAATAAATTTAAAAAAAATAAAATAAATTTTTATAAAAATATTTTAAGTAAATTATTAAAATTAAATATTTCTGAAAAATATTTAAATTTAATTTTTTTACATATAATTTATAAAAATATTCATTTAGTTAAGTAATTAATTATAGGTGATAATGGATTTGAACCATTGACCTTCTCCTTGTAAAAGAGACACTCTACCTCTGAGCTAATCACCTTTATGGAGCTGGCGGGATTCGAACCCGCGTCCAAAATAACGTATTCTTTTGATACTACATGTTTATTTTATTTTAGTTTTATTAATTATTTTAAAATAAAAAAAATAAAATAATTAAATTAATCTACTAAAAAGTTTTATTATAGACGTAGATAATCTATAAAACTTCTCTTTTAGATCACATTTCTATATAAAGAAAGAGATAAAACTAAATATAAAAATGGCTTTTGCAATTTAAGCTGCTAAAGCGTAACTATTGTTTTTTGCAACATTTATACGGTTTTTTACGCGGCCTACCGTAACCTCGACATGCTCATTAGAAGTTGTATATTTTGTCAAATCCAAACAGCCCCAAACTTTTATTTATTATAAGTTGTTTTTTTTATTTAATCAATATTAAAAAATTTATTTTTTTTTTTTCATTCTTTTTCTTGTATATATTTTTTTTTATTATATTTTTTTTTATATTTAGATAATCCTATAATAATTTTACATAGTTGTTTTTTTTTTATTATTGATATTAATATTAATGTATATTTTTTTATTTTATTTTTTATATATATATATTCTATTTCTTTTTTTTTTAATAATATTTTTATTTTTCTATTTGTTTTGTTTATATATAATTTTTTATTATTTATTGGATCTATATGTATTCCTGTTAAATATATTTCTTTATTTTTATCTATTTGTATATTGCAATTTTGTATATTTATATTTTTTTTTTTTATAGATTTTACTTCTCATCCATGTAAAATTATTCCAGCTATAAATTTTTTTTTTATTTTATAATTATAAATATTTTTATTTTTTATTATTTCTTTTTTCATTTTTTAAATTTAATTTTTATATAAAAATTAAGTATATAAATTTTATTTTTAAAATTATTTAATTATGTTAACATTAAATTTTATTAAAATATATTTACTATAGGAATATTTATGATAAAAAAAGAAAATTTTATTTCAAAAATTAGAAAAAAAAAATCAGAAATAAAATATAGTTCTATTAAAACAAAATTAAATTATTATAATAAAAAGATTAAAAATTTAGAAGAAAAATTAATTTGTAAAGATAAAAAAATAGATTTTTTTTTAAAGAAAATTAATGATTTAGAAAAAAATATATATGATTTAAATTTAAGAAATATTGCTGATATAGATAATATTAGAAAAAGAACTCAAGATGATATAGAAAAAATTCATAAATATTCTTTAAAAAAAGTTTTTATTGATTTATTACCTGTTATTGATAATTTAAAAAGTGCTTTAGAAATTAGTAAAAAAAAAGATATAAATATTAAAGTTACTACTAAAGGTATTTATTTAACTTTAAAAATTTTATTGTCTGTTATTAATAAATTTGGAATATCTATTATTAATAAAAAAAATGTTAATTTTAATACTGATTATCATCAAGCTATGTTTATAGAAAAAACTTTAGATAAAAATTTAGATAATAAAATTATAGATATATTACAAGATGGATATATTTTAAATGGTATATTATTACGTCCAGCTATGGTTAAAGTATTAAAATATAAAGAATAATTATTTTAATTAATTATACTTGAAAATTGTTTATTTTATTGATAAAGTTATATTTTAAACTTTTTGGCCCTTTAGCTCAGAGGTAGAGCAGGCGACTCATAATCGCTTGGTCATTGGTTCGAATCCAATAGGGGCCACATTTTTTTATATATTTAATTATATATTTAAATAATATTTTTTTTTTATTTCAAAATCTTTTTTAAATTCATATATTAATGGTATCCCTGTTGGAATATTTATATCACAAATTTTATCGTCTGATATTTTATCTAAGTATTTTATTAATGCTCTTAGTGAATTACCATGTGCTACAATTATTATTGATTTATTATTTTTTATTTTTGTAAATATTTTATTTTTCCAATATGGAATTACTCTATTAAATGTATCTAATAAACTTTCTCCTAATGGTATTTCATATGATGTTAAATTAGAATATTTTTTTTCTTTTCCAGGATATCTTTTATCATTTTTTTTTATTTTTGGGGGAGCAATTTTATAACTTCTTCTTCATAAAAATACTTTTTTTTTTCCATATATTTTTGAAGTTTTTTCTTTATTATATCCTTGTAATGATCCATAATGTCTTTCATTTAGTTTTCATGTTTTTTTTACTTTTATTCAAAGTAAATCTAGTTTATATAATATTTCTCATAATGTATGTATAGCTCTTTTTAGATAAGATGTGTAAGCGTAGTCAAAATTAAAATTATGTTTTTTTAATATTTTCCCTGCTTTTTTTGCTTCATTTATACCTTTTAAGGAAAGTTTTACATCTGTTCATCCAGTAAATATATTTTCTTTATTTCATACACTTTCGCCATGTCTAATTAAAACTATTTTTTTCATTTTTTTTTCCTTATATATTATAAATATTTTTTATTTTTAATAATTTAAATTTAAATTATTTTATATATTTTATTTATATTATTTGTTTATTTTATTATTAGCTTTTTTTATTAAATAATTTATTTTTTTTTCTTTTTTTATAAAATTATCGAATTTGAAATATATATCTGATATAAATTTAAAATTTATTTTTTTTTTTAGAATATTTTTTATATATGTTTTTTTTTTTTTTAAAAAATTAACTATATTTTTATATTTTTTTTTTTTTTTCAAACATATTATATATATATATATATATATATATTTTAAATTTTTAGAAATATTTATATTATTTATTGATAATAAATTATTTTTATTATTTATATAACTAAATTTTTTATAAATTATTTCTGTTATTTTTTTTTGTATTTCTCTTGAAGTTTTATTATATTTTCTAATTTTCTTCATTTTTTTTTATATATTCTATACATTGTAAAATATCTTTTATTTTTATAGATATATTTGTATTTATTTTAATTCCACATTCTGTATTTTTTTTAGCTTTTTTAATATCTTTTTTATATTTTTTTAAAGATTTTATTTTACCATTATAAATAATTTTATTATTTCTTATTATTTGTATATCATTTTTCTTTTTTATTGTTCCATATGTTACTTTACATCCAATTATATAGTTATTTTTTTTTAAATTAAATATATTTTTTATTATTGCTTTTCCTATTATTTTATGTGTATTTTTTTTATTTTTTTTATTTTCAGTTATTTTTTTTAATTTATCAAAAAGTTTATATATTATTTCAAAATAATAAATTTTTATATTTAATTTTATGTTTTTTTTTTTAGCTATGTTATTTATATTTACGTTAAATGATAATATTATTGATTTACTAGTTTTAGCTAACATTAAATCTGTTTCATTTATATTTCCGATATTATAATAAATTATATTTAAATTATTATATGTTTTTTTTTTTATTCATGATTTTATTGCATCTATTGATCCAAATACATCTGTTTTTATTATTATATTTATTTTATTATTTTTTTTTTCAAATAAAAATATATCTTTTTTATTTATATTTTTGTTTTTTTTTATTATAGAATATTGTTTTTTTTTTATTTCTATTATTTTTTTTGCTATTTTAAAATTATTTATTGAAATTATTTCATTTCCAGGAGATATTAATTTTTTAAAACCTAATATTTCTATAGGCATAGATGGTAATGCATATTTTATTTCTTTATTATCATCATTATAAATTAATTTTATTTTTCCAATTATATTTTTACATATAACTATATCTCCTTTTTTTAGTTTACCATTTTTTATTATTATATTTATAATTATTCCTTTTTTTTTATTTATTTTAGATTCTAAAATTATTGCTTTAGCTGGTTTATTTATATTAGTATTTAATTTTAAATTTTTTGATATTTCTTTTATTTTTTTAATTAATTTATTTATATTAATTTTTTTTTTTATTGATATTTCAATTATATTATTTATTTTTTCATTTATAAGTTTTTTTTTATGTATATATTTTTTTATTTTTTTAATATTATTTAAATAATTTTTTTTATCTATTTTATTTATTGCTATAATTACTGGTATTTTATTTTTTTTTATATATTTTATTATTTCTTTAGTTTGTTGTTTAATTCCATCATCTATTGATATTATTAATAATATTATATCTGTTATATGAATACTTCTTTTTCTCATTTTAAAAAATATTTCGTGACCTGGAGTATCTAATATTGTCATTTTTATATTTTTATTTTTTATATAATATCCTTTTATATATTGTGTAATATTTCCTTTTTCATTTTTTTTTAAATTTATATTTTTTATTATTTCTATTAATGATGTTTTTCCATGATTTACATGCCCCATTATTGTTATTATTGGTGGTCTTTTATATATTATTTTTTTTTTTTTTTTTATTTTTTTTAATATATTTTTTTCTTTTATTTTTAAATTTTCAATATTATTTTTATTAATTTTTATTTTATTATTATTTATTTTTTTATTTTTATTTATTTTTTTTTTGTTATATATATATTTTTTATTTTTTATATTATTTTTATTTATTTTTTTTTTGTTATATATATATTTTTTATTTTTTATATTATTTTTATTTATTTTTTTTTTGTTATATATATATTTTTTATTTTTTATATTATTTTTATTTATTTTTTGTTTTTTTTTTATATTTATAAATTTATTTTTTTTATATTTTATGTTTTTTTTTTGCATATGTTTATTTATTATTTTTTGTATATTGTTTGTTATTTAATATATTTATATTTCATCCTATTAATTTAGATGATAATTTTATGTTTTGTCCATTTTTTCCTATTATTTGTGCTAATTTTGATATTTCTACATTTATATTAATAATTTTTTTTTTTTGATTTATAGATATGTTTTTTGTTTTTGCTGGTAAAATTATATTTTTTATAAATTTTTTTATATTTTTATTTCATAATATTATATCTATTTTTTCTCCTGATAATTCATTTGATATTCATTTTATTCTTGATCCTTTTATTCCTATACATGATCCTATTGGATCTATTTTTTTATTATTACTTTTTACTGCTATTTTTGATCTAAAACCTGGATTTCTAGATATTGCTTTTATTTTAATTATTTTTTTTTTTATTTCTGGTATTTCTATTTTTAATAATTCTATTAACATTTTTTTTTTTGATCTACTTAATAGAATTTCGTAATTATTATTTTTTTTTTTTATATCATATATTATACTTTTTATTTTTTTTCCAATTTTTAATTTTTCTTTTTTAATCATATCTTTTTTTAATATTTTTCCTTCTATATTATATCCTATATCTATTAATATATAATTTTTATATATTTTTTTTATAAATCCAGTTATTATTTGTCATTTTTTTTTTATTATTTTTTTAATATTTATATTTTTTTTTTCTTCTATTATTTTTTTAATTATTATTTTTTTTGCTGTTTGAGTAGTTATTCTGTCAAAATTTATTTTTTTTATTTTATTTTCTATAAAATCTCCTATTTTTATATTTTTATTTTTATATATAGCTTTTTCTATATTTATTTGTTTTTTAGGATTTGTTACTTTTTTTACTACTATTAATCTTTTATATGTATTAAATTCTCCATTATTTCTATTTATTTTTATTATAATATCAATTTTTTTTTCATATTTTTTTTTTATAGCTAATGTTAATGATTTTTCTAGTAATTTAAATATAGTTTCTTTAGGTATAGATTTTTCATTAGATACAGATTCTGCAACTGCTAAAATTTCTTTTTTCATCCTAGCATGCCTCAATTTAAATTATTTAATCAATTTAAATATATTTGTTTTTTAAAATATGATTTTGTTTTATTTAAAATTATTTATTTAAAAAAAATATTAAATTATTTTAATTTTAAAATATAAAATTTTAAATTGAGAAATACCGGGAACGGGACTCGAACCCGTATAATTCTACTACCTCAAAGTAGCGTGTTTACCAATTTCACCATCCCGGCTTTTTATTTTAATTGTTTTGAATTTTTGTTGTTTTTTTTCAATATAATTATTTTTATATTTTATTGTATTATTTAATATATTTAATATTATAGCTGTAGTATAAAATATTATTGTAAAAATTGTAATTATATAATTTAGTGTATTCTTTAAAAAATTTTGTGTAATTACTATATTATTTGTGTTTGTTGTATCTGTATATGTATTTATAATATTATTTTTACTAGGGGTTAGTATTATTAAAATTATTAATGATATACATGTTAATACAAATAATATTGAGAAGAATAAATACATATTTTCCTCTATTTAATTAATATTATATTATTTATTTTTTTATAATTGTATATTTTATATTTTTTTTTTATTCATTATTTTTTTAATTTGTTCTTTATTTAATGTTTCATATTTTATTAGTTTATTTTTTATTTTATGTAATAAATCTATATTTTTTAAAAGAATTTTTTTTGCTCTTATATAATTTTTATCTATTATTTTTTTTATTTCTTTATCTATTATTTTTCCTATATAGTTTGATAATTTTTGTTTTTCTGAATATTTTTCATTTGTAAAGTTTTCATTATCATCATATAATAGAGGTCCTATTTTTTCAGAAAATCCTCATTTTGTAACCATATTTTTTGCTATTATAGTAGCCATTTTTATATCATTACTTGATCCAATTGATACATTTTCTTTTCCATATATTATTTCTTCTGCTAATCTTCCACCATATAATGTTGATATTTTACTATTTAATTTATTTAAATTTATATTTAAATCATCATTTTCAGGTAGAAAAAATGTAGATCCTAAAGATTTACCTCTTGGTATTATTGTTACTTTATGTACTGGATCATGATTAGGAACTAATTCACTAACTATTGTATGACCAGCTTCATGGTAAGCTGATAGTTCTTTTTGAGATTTTGTCATTATTAATGATTTTCTTTCTGTTCCCATTATTATCTTATCTTTAGCTTTTTCAAAATCTTTCATTGAAACATTTTTATTATTATATTTTGCTGCAAATAATGCAGCTTCATTTGTTAAATTTGCTAAATCAGCTCCTGAAAATCCTGGAGTACTTTTTGATATTATATTTATATTTACATCTTTATTTAAAGGTATATTTTTTGTATGTATTTTAAGTATTTGTTCTCTTCCTTTAATGTCTGGTAAATCTATTATTACTCTTCTATCAAATCTTCCTGGTCTCATTAATGCTGGATCAAGTATATCTGGTCTATTAGTAGCTGCTATTATTATTATTCCTTTATTACTATCAAATCCATCCATTTCTACTAACATTTGATTTAATGTTTGTTCTCTCTCATCATGTCCGCTTGTAAAATTTATTCCTCTTTGTCTTCCTATAGAATCTATTTCATCTATAAATATAATACATGGAGAATTTTTTTTAGCTTGATTAAACATATCTCTTACTCTTGATGCTCCGACTCCTACAAACATTTCTATAAAATCAGATCCAGATATATTATAAAATGGAACTTTTGATTCTCCAGCTATTGCTTTAGCTAATAATGTTTTTCCTGTTCCTGGAGAACCTATCATTAAAATTCCTTTTGGGATTTTACCACCAAGTTTTTTAAATTTATTTGGTTTTTTTAAATAATCTATTAATTCTTTTACTTCTTCTTTTGCTTCATCGCATCCTGCAACATCTTTAAATGTTATTTTTATATTATTTTTTCCAAGCATTTTAGCTTTACTTTTTCCAAAAAAAAATAATCCTTTACTATTATTATATATTTGTTTGATAAAAAATATTCATATTAATGTTATTATTATTATAGGTGATCATGATATTAATAATGATATTATTAGATTTGGTTCTTCTGTTGGAATACTTGATAATTGTATTTTTTTATTTATTATATTTTTTAGTAAATATGGATCATTTATTGGTAGATATGTTATATATTGTTTTTTATTTTTTTTTGTTACGTTTATTTTTTTACCATTTATTTTAATTTTTTTTATTTTATTTTTTTTTATATCTGATAAAAATGTAGAATAACTTATTTTTGGGTAATTTTTTTTTTGTATTATATTTTGAAATATAGATGTAGTTATAAAAGTTATTATTAGTCAAAAAAATAAATTTTTTATCATATAATTTTAATAATTAATTTTTTTATAATTTAAAGCAATTATATATATTTCTTTTGAAAAAATATAAGATGATTGTGGTTTATAAATTTTTATATATTTAAACATATTTTTTATTTTTTTTAATATATATGAAAAATTTTCTCCTAAAAATATTTTTATTAATAAATTTCCTTTATTAATTAGTTTTTTTTTGCATAAATTTATTATAGTATCAATTATATTTTTGAATTTAGGATAGTCTATTTCTTTTATTCCTGAAATATTTGGTGATATATCTGAAGTAATTAAGTTGATTTTGTTATTTTTTGTAATATTGATTATTTTTGTATTTGTTTTTTTTTTACAAATATCTCCTTTTATGAAAATTACATTTTTTATTTTTTTCATTGGAATTATATCACAACTAAATATTTTACCATTTATTCCTATTTTTTTTTTTATAAATTTTGATCAACTTCCAGGAGATGAACCTAAATCAATTACTTTATTATTTTTTTTAATTAATTTTATTTTTTTTTGTATTTCATATATTTTAAATCAAGATCTTGATCTTAATTTTTTTTTTTTAGTTAATATTGTAAATTTATTTTTTAAATTTAATTTTATTCATTTTTTTTTTTTCATTTATAAATTTATATTATTAAATTATTATTTATATATATCTATTACTTTATATTTTATTTTTCCTTTTTGTGTATTAATAGTAACTATGTCTTTTTTTTTTTTACCTATTAATTTTTTTATTAATGGTGAATTTATTGATATTAATTTTTTTTTTATATTTGATTCATCATCGCCTACTATTTTATAAGTTATTTTTTTTTTATTATTTAAATTTATTAATTTTATTTTTACTCCAAAAATTATTTTATTGTAATTATTTATTTTATCTGTATTTATAACATATGCATTTATTAATTTTTCTTCTATTTCATTTATTTTTTTTTCACAAATAATTTGTTCTTCTTTAGCTGAATGATATTCAGAATTTTCTTTTAGATCTCCGAATTTTATTGCTTTTGATATTGATGTTATTATTTTTGGTCTTTTTTTTTCTTTTAGTATTTTTAATTTTTTTTCTAGTTTATTTTTTCCTTCTATTGTCATTATTATTTTTTTCATTTTATTTTTATTATTTTAGTTTATTTTTTTTTTATATTTTTATATTTATAAATTTTTTTTTATTTTTTCCTTTTTTTGAAAAAAATATTGTTCCTGATTTTATTGCATATAATGTATAATCTTTTCCACATTTTACATTATATCCAGCATGAAATTTTGTTCCTCTTTGTTTTATAATTATACTACCTGATTTTATATATTCTCCTCCAAAATGTTTTATTCCTAATCTTTTTGAATGCGAATCTCTACCATTTTTAGTTGTTCCACTAGCTTTTTTATGTGCCATTATTTTTTCCTATTTTTTTTATTTCTATTTTTGTATATTTTTGTCTATGACCAATTTTTTTTTTATGATGTTTTCTTCTTTTAAATTTTAATATTTTTATTTTTTTGTTTTTTATATGTGATATTATTTTTGCTGTTATTTTAAAGTTTATTAAATCTTTTTTTGAAAAATAAATTTTATCATTTTTATATATAAAAATGATTTTTTTATATTTAAATTTTATTTGTTTTCCTATTTTTTGATTTATTTTATCTATAATTATTTGACTTTTTTCTCTTATTTTATATTGTTTAGATCCTATTTTAATTATTGCGTACATTTAATATACCATTTTGAATTAATTTATATATATTATTATTAAAATGATAATAAATTAAATTAATATTTTGATATAATTATATATATTATATTTTTTTAAAAAAAAATATTAATTTAAAATATTTATTTTTTTATAATAATACTAATTGTATATTTATTTTAATATTAAATATTTATTAAAGATAGTTTGTTTTAAATTTTTATTAATTTTATATTTATAATTATTTATTTAGTTATTTATAATTATGTTTAATTAGGTAATATAAAATGTTTAATATAATTCGTGGTATGTTTTCTAATGATTTATCTATTGATTTAGGTACAGCAAATACTTTAATTTATGTAAAAAATAAAGGTATTGTTTTAAATGAACCATCTGTTGTTGCTATAAGACAAAATAAAATGGGTTTATCTAAAGTTGTTGCAGCAGTTGGTCTTCAAGCTAAAAAGATGTTAGGTAGAACTCCTGGTAATATTTCTGCTATTAGACCTATGAAAGATGGAGTAATAGCTGATTTTTTTATTACTGAAAAAATGTTACAGTATTTTATAAGTCAAGTACATACTAATAGTTTTATAAGTCCTAGTCCTCGTGTATTAATATGTGTTCCTGTTGGTGCTACTCAAGTTGAAAGAAGAGCTATAAAAGAATCAGCTTATGGTGCTGGTGCTAGAGAGGTTTTTTTAATTGATGAACCCATGGCTGCTGCTATAGGTGCTAATTTACCTGTTTCTGAGGCTACTGGATCTATGATTGTTGATGTTGGTGGTGGAACTACTGAAGTAGCAGTTATATCTTTAAATGGTGTTGTTTATTCTTCTTCTGTAAGAATTGGTGGAGATAGATTTGATGAATCTATAATTGGTTATATTAGAAGAAATTATGGTTCTTTAATAGGAGAAGCAACAGCTGAAAGAATAAAACATGAAATTGGATCAGCTTATCCTATTGATTCTGTTATGGAAATAGAAGTAAGAGGTAGAAATATGGCTGAAGGTGTTCCAAGAAGTTTTGTTTTAAATTCTAATGAAATATTAGAATCTTTACAAGAACCTTTAGGGGGTATTATTAGTGCTGTAATGATAGCATTAGAACAATGTCCTCCTGAATTAGCTTCAGATATATCTGAAAGAGGAATGGTATTAACTGGTGGAGGAGCATTATTAAGAAATTTAGATCGTTTATTAATGGAAGAAACTAGTATACCTGTTATTATAGCTGATGATCCTTTAACTTGTGTTGTTAGAGGTGGAGGAAAAGCATTAGAAATGATAGACATTCATAATGGTGAATTATTTAGTTATGAATAATAATATTATTAAATTTTAGAAGAATTATTTATGTTTTCTAATAAAAATTATAATTTTTTATTTTTTATTTTTTTATCTTTTTTATTAATTTTTTGTGATTTAAGTTTTAATTGTTTTAATAATATCAAATTTTATTTTAAGAAATTTAATTTTATTTTTTATTATTTATATAATAAATTTAATATTTATATTAGTAATAAAAAAAAATATTTAAATAATATTGATAATTTAATTTATAAAAATATTTCTTTAAATAAAGAAAATATTGTTTTAAAAAATAAATTACATATATTAAATAATATTAAAGAAAAAAATAATAAATTAAATAATATTTTAGATTTATATATTTTAAAAAAAAAAAATTTTACTATTGTTAAATTAATTTCTCCTAAATCAGGGGAAAATGATATTTTATTTGTTAATTCTATTAATAATAGTTTTATTAATTATGGTAATTTATTTTTTAATGGTATAGGTATATTAGGAAAAATTATTGGATTAAATAAAAATATAGCTGAATTAGAATTAATATGTCATAAAGGAAGTGGTATTTTGGGTAAAATTTTTAGAAATAATATGGAAGTAGTTGTTTTAGGTTTTGGTTGTTTAAATGATATGAAAATATATGATATTCCTTTTAATTCTGATATTAAAAAAGGAGATATTATTATTACTTATTCTTTAAATTCTAGTATTTTTGTTAATTATCCTATAGGTATAATTAAAAATGTTTATTTAGACAAAAATTGTGGTTGTATAAAAGCTAATGTTAAATCATTTATTAAATATAATAAGTTAGAATTTGGTATTTTAATTTAAATTAATTATATAAATATAATTTTAAAAAAATGTTTTTAAATTCTATATATAGTAGGTATAATATTTGTTGTTTTTTATTTATTTTATTTATTTTATGAATTTTTTTTAGTTTTTTAGATTTTTTTATAAAAAAAATATATATATATCCTTCTTTTTTAAATATTTTTTATATTTATATTATATTTTTTTATTTAAGTAATGTTAAATGTTTTTTTTTTAATTTTTTATTTGGTTTTTTAGTTGATGTATTATTTGGATGTATATTAGGTAAAAATATTTTAATATATTTATTATCTTTTTATATAATTTCATATATTAAATTTAATTTTTTTTATTTGTTAAATATAGAAATTTTTTTTATTGTTTTATTTTTTAATTTTTTTTTAAATTTTTTTTCTTTAATTTTTAATTGTTTTTTATTAAATTATAAATTTAATTTTTGTTTTATTTTTAATGTTTTTTTAGATACTTTTTTATGGTTTTTTATAATTAATTTATTATTTAATAATAAATTTTTTAAAAATTATTATTAAATAAGAGGTTTTATGTTTAAAAATATAGTTTATGAAGATATTTTATTTAAAAATAAAATTTCTGAAGATAATTTGTTTAATATTTTATCTGATTTATCTTTTAATAATAATATATATAGTGAAATTTATTTTCAAAATTTAATTTTGGAGAATTTTTATTTAGAAAATAAAATATTAAAAAATAATTTTTTGAAAAATATTAATGGTTTAAGTGTTCGTATTATTGATAATGAAAAAACTTATTTTTCTTATTCTAATGAAATAAATTTAAATTCTTTAATAAAATGTGTAAATAAAGTAAAATTATTTTGTTCAAATAAAAATATTAATAAAAAAATAAATTTGAATTTTTATAATTATTTATTTAATAATTATGAAAGTTTTTCTTCTATTGATTTTAATTTAAGTAAATCAAAAATAGATTTATTATTATATTTAGATAATTTTATTAGAAAGAAAAGTTTATTTGTTAACTATATTGGTATAAATTTAATAAATAATTATGAAATTATTTTAATTATTTCTAATGATGATGTTTTTATTGGTGATATAAGACCTTTAGTAAATATTTTTTTTAAAGTTCAAGTTGAAAAAAATTATATTAAAGGAATTGGTATATGCAGTGGAGGTGGTAGATATTCTTATGAAAATTTATTAAATAAGATTTATAATGGGGTTTCTTTTGTAGAATATTTAGCAAATGAATCTTTAAGAATAGCTGAGAATAATTTAAATGCTGTAATTCCTTCTGCTGGATCTATGCCTATAGTTTTAGGATCTGGATCTCCAGGAATTTTATTTCATGAAGCTGTTGGTCATGGTTTAGAAGGTGATTTTATTAGAAAAAAATCTTCTGTTTATTCAGATTTTTTAAATAAAAAAGTTGCTTCTAGTTTATGTACGATAATTGATGATGGTACTATATATGGTTTAAGAGGTTCATTAAATATAGATGATGAAGGTGTTTTATCTAAAAAAAATGTTCTTATTAAAAATGGTATTTTAAAATCTTTTATGTTTGATAAGTTAAATTCTAAATTATTAGGTTTTAATAGTACAGGAAATTCTAGAAGAGAATCTTATGCACATTTACCTTTACCTAGAATGACTAATACATATTTATTGCCTGGTAGTAATAATTTTTGTGATTTAATTAATAGTGTTGATTATGGTTTATATATTGTTAGTTTATTAGGAGGTCAAGTTGATATTACATCTGGTAAATTTGTTTTTACTGTTTTAGAAGGTTATTTAATTAAAAATGGATTAATTTCTAAACCTATAAAAGGTGTTACATTAATAGGATCAGGAATTGAAATTATGAATAATATAACTATGATTGCAAATGATTTAAAATTTGATTATGGATCTGGTACTTGTGTTAAAGATAATCAAAGTATTCCTGTTGGTGTTGGTCAACCTTCTTTAAAAATAAGTTCTATGATTGTTGGTGGTATAAATTAATTATGTATTAATGGATATATATGAGTGATTTTTTAAGAAAGTGATATTTGATTGATTCTAATAATAAAGTTCTAGGTAGGTTAATTACTAGAGTTGTTTATTATCTTATGGGTAAAAATAAATCTAATTATTTACCTTATAAAGATTTTGGAAATTTTGTAATTTTAATAAATATTAATAAAATTATTGTTACTGGAAAAAAATTTAAAAAAAAAATTTATTATCGTCATAGTGGTTATGTTGGAAATTTAAAAAGTATTTTTTTTAAAGATATGTTTAAGAAATCTCCTGAATATATTATAAAAAAATCAGTTTATGGTATGTTACCTAAAAATAATTTAGGTAGATGTTTTTTAAAAAGATTAAGAGTTTTTAATTATTCTAATCATATATATAATTCTCATAAACCAGTTTTAATTGAAACTTAAGGATAATTATTTATGTTATATAGTACTGGTCGTCGTAAAACTTCTTCTGCTAGAGTTTTTATGAAAGAAGGTAATGGAAATATTTTTGTTAATAAAATTAATTTTAGAAAATATTTTATTTTTATTATTATGCAAAAAATTATTTTACAACCATTTTTTGTTGTTGATAATTTTTTTAATAAATTTGATTTTTATATTACTGTTAAAGGAGGAGGTATTTATGGTCAAGCTGTAGCTATAAGACATGGTATTAGTAGAGTTATTTTAAAATATGATTTATCTTTAAGGAGTAAATTAAAAATTTATGGTTTTTTAACTCGTGATTCTCGTTCTGTTGAAAGAAAAAAATATGGTTTTCGTAAGTCTCGTTGTAGACCTCAATATTCAAAACGTTAAAATTTTTATTATTTATTTTTTATTAATAAATAATATTTATTATATATATAATTTTATTTAATTTAAATATAGGAATATAAATGTTTTATTATGAAATTGTTTTTATGATATATCCTGATAAAGGATCTTTAGTAGATGATATTATTAAATATTATTCAGATATTATTAATAATAATGGTAAAATTGATAGATTAGAAAATTGAGGTTTAAAATATTTATCTTATAATATTGAAAATTGTTGTAAAGCTTATTATGTTTTAATGAATATATCTATAAATAAAAATTTTATTGATTCTATTATTAAAGATTTAAAAATTAATAATAATATATTAAGATTTATGGTTGTAAAAAAAAAAAATATAGAAAAAGATTCATCAATAATGATGTTTAAGAAAAAATAAATTTAAGGTTTAATTATGTTTAATTTTTACAGAAATAAAAAATATTGTCGTTTTGCTTTAAAAAAAATAAAATATATAGATTATAAAGATATTAATTTATTAAAAGATTTTATTACTGAATGTAATAAAATTATACCTTCAAGAATAACAGGTATTTCTTTAAAGTATCAAAGAAAATTAGCAATAGCTATTAAAAGAGCTAGGTATTTAGCTTTACTTCCTTATACTGATTTGCATTCTAATTTAAAGGTTTAATATGGTTAAAGTTATAATTTTAAAAAAAAATTTATTAGGTAATATTGGTGATATTGTTAAAGTTAAATCTGGTTATGCAAGAAATTATCTTATTCCTTATGGTTATGCTTTATATACTTATGAGTATAATTTAAATAAATTTAGTAAAAAAAAATTATTAAATGAAAAAAATATAGATAAAAAAATTAAAGAATATAAAAAAATATATAATAAAATATTAAAATTATCTCCATTAAAATTAGGTTTTAGATGTAGTGATAATGGTAAATTATTTGGTTCTTTGAATTCGTTAGATATATGTAATATTATTTCTAAAACTATAAAATATAAAATATCTAGAAAATCTGTATCTATAGTAGGAGGAAAAATAAAATATTTAGGTGAATATAGTATTGATATTTGTTTATATAAAGAACATAAAATTAAAATTATTTTAAATATTATATCATTAAATAATTAGTTTAAATAATGAATATTTTTGTTTATTTATTTTTTTAATTTGTATTTTATTTAATTTATTTTTATGTTAATTTAAATATTTTATTTTTTTTTACTTGTTTTATTTTTTTTTTCTTGTTATATTTATTAATATATTTGTTTTATAAGTTATAAGTGTATTTTGTTCTTTTAAAATAAATAGTTTATATGAGCGCTTGCAAAATAATTAATAAGAATTTTTTCTTATTTTTTAAATGATGTTTATTTAAAAAATAAGTTGTAGTTTTGTTTTGAAGAGTTTGATCATGGCTCAGATTGAACGCTAGCGGTAAGCTTAACACATGCAAGTCGAACGGCAGCATAAATAGTTTACTATTTGATGGCGAGTGGCGTACGGGTGAGTAAAATCTAAGAATCTGCCTTAAGAAGAGGGATAACTATTGGAAACGATAGCTAATACCGCATAATGTTATTTTTTTTAACTAAAGTGGGGGATTCTTTTAGAACCTCATGTCTTAAGATGAGCTTAGACAAGATTAGCTAGTAGGTAAGGTAAAGGCTTACCTAGGCTATGATCTTTAGCTGGTCTGAGAGGATGGTCAGCCACACTGGAACTGAGATACGGTCCAGACTCCTACGGGAGGCAGCAGTGGGGAATATTGCACAATGGGGGAAACCCTGATGCAGCTATACCGCGTGTATGAAGAAGACCTTAGGGTTGTAAAGTACTTTCAGTAGGGAAGAAGATAAATATATTAATACTATATTTATTTGACGTTACTTACAAAAGAAGTATCGGCTAACTCCGTGCCAGCAGCCGCGGTAATACGGGGGATGCAAGCGTTAATCGGAATTACTGGGCGTAAAGAGCATGTAGGTGGTTTATTAAGTCAAATGTGAAATCCCTAAGCTTAACTTAGGAACTGCATTTGAAACTGATATACTAGAGTATCGTAGAGGAAGGTGGAATTCCAGGTGTAGCGGTGAAATGCGTAGATATCTGGAGGAATATCAGTGGCGAAGGCGGCCTTCTGGACGAATACTGACACTAAAGTGCGAAAGCATGGGGAGCAAACAGGATTAGATACCCTGGTAGTCCATGCCGTAAACGATGTCAACTTGAAGGTTGTGATGTTTTATAATTATGACTTTCGTAGCTAACGCGTTAAGTTGACCGCCTGGGGAGTACGACTGCAAGGTTAAAACTCAAATGAATTGACGGGGGCCCGCACAAGCGGTGGAGCATGTGGTTTAATTCGATGCAACGCGAAGAACCTTACCTGGTCTTGACATCCAGCGAATTTTACAGAAATGTAGAAGTGCTTTCGAGAACGCTGAGACAGGTGCTGCATGGCTGTCGTCAGCTCGTGTTGTGAAATGTATGGTTAAGTCCTGTAACGAGCGCAACCCTTATTCTTTGTTGCTACAGGTAATGCTGAGAACTCAAAGAAAACTGCCAGTGATAAACTGGAGGAAGGTGAGGACGACGTCAAGTCATCATGGCCCTTACGACCAGGGCTACACACGTGCTACAATGACATATACAAAGGGTAGCAAGCTTGCAAAAGTAAGCTAATCTCATAAAGTATGTCTTAATTCGGATTGAAATCTGCAACTCGATTTCATGAAGTTGGAATCGCTAGTAATCGTGAATCAGAATGTCACGGTGAATACGTTCCCGGGCCTTGTACACACCGCCCGTCACACCATGGAAGTGTGTTGCAAAAGAAGTAAAAAATTTAACCTGTTTACAGGAAAACTTTTACCACTTTGTGATTCATGACTGGGGTGAAGTCGTAACAAGGTAACCGTAGGGGAACCTGCGGTTGGATCACCTCCTTATTAAATAATATTTTGCAGGCGTTTATATATTTATTTTATTGTGTCCTCTTCGTCTAAAGGATAGGACATCGCTCTTTCACGGCGATAACAGGGGTTCGAATCCCCTAGAGGACGTTTTTTGTTCTTTTAAAATTTTGTATTTAAGACATTTTTAGGTTGCGAGGTTAAGTAATTAAGCGTATATGGTGGATGCCTTGGCAATTAGAGGCTATGAAGGACGTGTAAATCTGCGAAAAGCATCGATAAGCTGATAAAAAGCGTTTTAGTCGGTGATTTCCGAATGGGGTAACCTAATACAAGTAATATTGTATTATCATTAATTGAATACATAGATTAATGAAGCAAACCAGGAGAATTGAAACATCTAAGTATCCTGAGGAAAAGAAATCAATTGAGATTCCCTTAGTAGTGGCGAGCGAAAAGGGAATAGCCTAGAATATTTATTTAATATTTATATTAGTAGAATAGTTTGGAAAAATTAACGATACAAGGTGATAGTCCTGTATATAAAAATATAAATATTATTATTTTAAAGTAAAACGAAACACGTGAAATTTTGTTTGAAGATAGGGGGACCATCCTCTAAGGCTAAATACTACTAATTGACCGATAGTGAACTAGTACCGTGAGGGAAAGGTGAAAAGAACCCCTGTTAGGGGAGTGAAATAGAACCTGAAACCGTATACGTACAAGCAGTAGGAGCATCTTTTTATTTATTTTGGTGTGACTGCGTACCTTTTGTATAATGGGTCAGCGAGTTATATTTTGTAGCAAGGTTAACTTTTTTAAAAGGGAGCCGTAGGGAAACCGAGTCTAAATTTAGGCGTTTAGTTTCAAGATATAGACCCGAAACCCGGTGATCTAACTATGAGCAGGTTGAAGATTAGGTAAAACTAATTGGAGGACCGAACTGACTAATGTTGAAAAATTAGCGGATGACTTGTGGTTAGGGGTGAAAGGCCAATCAAACCGGGAGATAGCTGGTTCTCCTCGAAAACTATTTAGGTAGTGCCTTATGAATTCATCTTTTGGGGTAGAGCACTGTTTTAGTTAGGGGATTTACCAATCTACCAATCTAATGCAAACTCCGAATACGAAAGATTATTATCATAGGAGACACACATTGGGTGATAAGATCCAGTGTGGAAAGGGAAACAGCCCAGATCGCAAGTTAAGGTCCCTAAATTATAATTAAGTGGTAAACGATGTGGAAAGGCTAAGACAGCCAGGATGTTGGCTTAGAAGCAGCCATCATTTAAAGAAAGCGTAATAGCTCACTGGTCTAGTTTTTTTGCGCGGAAGATGTAACGGGGCTTAAATTATATACCGAAGCTGCGACAATAGTTTTTTTTCTATTGGGTAGAGGAGCGTTCTGTAAGTCGTTGAAGATATATTGTGAGATATATTGGAGATATCAGAAGTGCGAATGCTGACATAAGTAACGATAAAGTAGGTGAAAAACCTACTCGCCGAAAAACTAAGGTTTCCTGTCCAACGTTAATCGAGGCAGGGTAAGTCGATACCTAAGATGAGGCTGAAAAGCGTAATTGATGGACAACAGGTTAATATTCCTGTACTTGTATTATTGTGATTGGGGTAAAGAAGAAGGTTAGGTTAGCTAAGTGTTGGATATCTTAGTTTAAGTGTGTAGTGTTATACTTAGGAAAATCCGAGTATTATATGCATGAGACATGATGACGAGATTTTTAAAAAAAATTGAAGTAATTTATACCATACTTACGAGAAAAACCTCTAAACTTAAGATAATATTAAATCGTACTATAAACCGACACAGGTGGTTAAGTAGAGTATACTAAGGCGCTTGAGAGAACTCGGGTAAAGGAACTAGGCAAAATAGTGCCGTAACTTCGGAAGAAGGCACGCTGATATTAGGTGAAAAGAAATACTTTTTTAGCTGAAATCAGTTTAAGATAACGGCTGGCTGCAACTGTTTATTAAAAACACAGCACTGTGCGAACACGTAAGTGGAAGTATACGGTGTGATGCCTGCCCGGTGCCGGAAGGTTAATTGAGAGAGTTAAAGGTAAAACTTGAAGCTTTTGATTGAAGCCCCGGTGAACGGCGGCCGTAACTATAACGGTCCTAAGGTAGCGAAATTCCTTGTCGGGTAAGTTCCGACCTGCACGAATGGCATAATGATGGCCAGACTGTCTCTACCCGAGACTCAGTGAAATTGAAATTGCTGTGAAGATGCAGTGTACCTGCGGCAAGACGGAAAGACCCCGTGAACCTTTACTATAGCTTGATATTGAATTTTGAATTTTAATGTGTAGGATAGGTGGGAGACTATGAGATAAAAACGCTAGTTTTTATGGAGTCATCCTTGAAATACCACCCTTTAATATTTACTTTTCTAACTATTTTCCGTTATCCGGAAATAGAACAATGTCTGGTGGGTAGTTTGACTGGGGCGGTCTCCTCCTAAAGAGTAACGGAGGAGTACAAAGGTCAGCTAATTACGGTCGGAAATCGTAATTTTAGTGTAAAGGCATAAGCTGGCTTGACTGTGAGCGTGACGGCGCGAACAGATGCGAAAGCAGGTCTTAGTGATCCGGTGGTTTCTGTATGGAAAGGCCATCGCTCAACGGATAAAAGGTACTCCGGGGATAACAGGCTGATACCGCCCAAGAGTTCATATCGACGGCGGTGTTTGGCACCTCGATGTCGGCTCATCACATCCTGGGGCTGTAGTTGGTCCCAAGGGTATGGCTGTTCGCCATTTAAAGTGGTACGCGAGCTGGGTTTAGAACGTCGTGAGACAGTTCGGTCCCTATCTGCCGTAGGCGTTGGAAACTTGAAGGGATCTGCTCCTAGTACGAGAGGACCGGAGTGGGTGTACCTATGGTGTTCAGGTTGTTATTCCAATAGCATTGCCTGGTAGCTAAGTACAAAAAAGATAAGTGCTGAAAGCATATAAGCACGAAACTTACCCTAAGATTAGGTTTCCCAGAAAAATTTTATTTTTCCTGAAGGGTCGTTGTAGACTACAACGTTGATAGGTTAGGTGTGTAAGCATAGTGATATGTTGAGCTAACTAATACTAATAACCCGTGAGGCTTAACTTCGCAACCTAAAAATGTTTTATATTTCTGGCGGTAATAGCATAATAGAACCACCTGAAACCATTTCGAACTCAGAAGTGAAATGTTATAGCGCTGATGGTAGTGTATTTACGCGAGAGTAAGACGCTGCCAGGGATTTATGGTACGGTAGTTCAGTTGGTTAGAATATCAGCCTGTCACGCTGGAGGTCACGGGTTCGAGCCCCGTTCGTACCGTTTTTTTTTTAAAAAAAATGTTATATAATAAAAATAATTTAATTTGAATTGATTTAGAAATGACAGGTTTAAATCCTGAAAAAGATAGAATTTTAGAAATTTTTACTTTAGTAACAGATTTTAATTTAAATATTTTAAAAGAAGGACCAAATATTGCTATATATCAAAAAAATATATATCTTTCTAATATGAATAAGTGAAATTTAAATATTCATAATAAAACTGGTCTTATAAATAGAGTAAAAAATAGTTTTTTTGATGAAAAAAAAGCTGAATTTGTTACTATAAAATTTTTAAAAAAATTAGTACCTAAAGGTTGTTCTCCAATATGTGGTAATACAATAGCACAAGATAGAAGATTTTTATTTAATTATATGCCTGATTTAGAAAGTTATTTTCATTATAGATATATAGATGTTAGTACTATAAAAGAATTAATAATTAGATGAAATCCTTCTATTTTATATAATTTTAAAAAGAAAAATAATCATATTGCTTTTTTAGATGTTAAAGAATCTATTAAAGAATTAATTTTTTATAGAAAAAATTTTTTTGTTTTTTAATTTTCTAATTGCGGAAATAGCTCAGTTGGTAGAGTGTAACCTTGCCAAGGTTAAGGTCACGAGTTCGAATCTCGTTTTCCGCTTTATGTTTAGTAAAATTATATATATAGATAATTTAAAAAAGATGCGTTTTTTATCTGAAAAAATTTCTTATTTTTTAAATAAAGGTAATTTATTATATTTAAGTGGTCCTTTAGGTTGTGGCAAATCTTCTTTTTGTAATTTTTTGGTTAAAAAATTAGGTTATAAAGGTATTATTAAAAGTCCAACTTATTCTTTAGTAAATATATATAAATTAAAATTTTTTGATGTTTTTCATTTTGATTTTTATAGAATATCTTCTTTTGAAGATTTATTTGATATAGATATTTATTCTTATTTTAATGATAATAGTATTTGTTTAGTTGAATGACCCTGATAAATTTATTAATTATTTACCTAAGCCTACTTTTTATTTAAAATTTAATTATTTAAAATCAGATAAACGTGTAATTATTATAAATTATAATAGTTTTTTTTATAAAAAATATTTAAATGAATTTTAATAAAAATTTTATTTTTTAAAAAAATTTTATATTTTTTTAGTATAAATATTATGAATAATGATATTAAAGTTTTTTGTATATTAGGTCCAACTGGAATTGGTAAAACTTTAATGATTATGGAATTATATAATTTATTACCTTTTCCTATAGAAATAATTAGTGTTGATTCTGGATTAATTTATAGAGATATGAATATAGGAACTGCTAAACCTTCTAAGAAAGAATTATTTATTTATCCTCATAAATTAGTTAATATTTTAGATCCTAAACAATCATATTCTGTTAGTAATTTTTTTTATGATGTTAAAAAAGAAATATATTGTGCTTTTTTAAATAAAAAAATACCAGTTCTTGTTGGTGGAACAATGATGTATTATAATGTTTTATTTAATGGATTATATGATATTCCTAGTATAAATAGTAATATTCGTAATTATATTACTAATTTATTTAATAAATATGATTGTAAAAGTATTTATAATTTTTTTAAAAAGATAGATTATGATTCTGCTAAAAATATTCATTTTAATGATAAATATAGAATTATTAGAAATTTAGAAGTTTTTTTTTCTACTAAAAAAAATATGTCTTTTTATAAGAAAAAAAAAGTTTTTATAGAATTTAATATTTATAAAATAATAATTTTATATAAAAATAAAAATAAATTATTTTTAAATATAAAAAATAGATTTTTAAATATGTTGAATATTGGTTTTGAAAAAGAAGTTAGAAATTTATATAATAGAAAAGATTTAAATATTAATATGTCTTCTATGAAACGTATTGGTTATAATCAAATGTGATTATATTTTGATAAAAAAATAAGTTATAAGCAAATGATTAATTTAAGTATAAAAAATACTAATTATTTAGTAAAAAAACAAATTACTTGATTAAAAAAATGATTAAAATTTTCTAAAGTTATATATTTTTATAATTATAATAGTTGTATAAATAAAATTTATAAATTTATTAAAAATAGTATTTAAAAAAGTTATTAAATGTTTAAAAATTTAGTTATTTATGTTTATTATAAAAAAATTAATTTAATAGAAAAAAATGAATTTATTAAGCTTATTAAATCATCTAATATGTCAATTGATAAATTTATTTATATTCGTATTAGAAAATTTAATAGAAAATATTTTTTTGGTATTGGAAAACTAAATGAAATTTTTTTTATTATTAAAAAAAAAAAATATAATCAATTATTAATAAATGTTACTTTAAAAAGTATACAAGAATATAATTTAAAAAAATTTTTAAATTGTAATCTATTAAATAGAATAAATATTATATTAAATATATTTAAAAAAAGAGCTATTGATAGTTATAGTAAATTACAAGTAGAATTAGCATATTTAAATTATTTAAGTACTAGATTAGTAAAAAAATGAACTCATTTAGAAAGACAAAAAGGTGGAACAAGATATATTTCTGGTCCAGGAGAAAAACAAATTGAAATAGATAGAAGAATAATAAAAAAAAAAATAAATTTTGTTTTAAATAAAATAAATAAAAATATTTTAAATAAAAATCAAGAAAAATTTTTAAGAAATAAAAATGAAATACCTTTAGTTTCTTTAGTTGGATATACTAATTCAGGTAAATCAACTTTATTTAATTGTCTTACTAATTATAATTTAGAATCAAAGGATTTTTTTTTTACTACATTAGATACTTATATTAAAAAAATAAATAAATTTAATTTTTTTTATAATGTTTTGATATCAGATACGATAGGTTTTATAAGAAATTTACCTTCTGTGATATATGATGCCTTTAAAAGTACATTACAAGAAATTAAAAATTCTGATCTTATTTTACATATTGTAGATATTTCTGACATTTATTTTAATGATTATATTAATGTTGTAAATTTAATTTTATCTAATATAAATATTAATAATATACCAGTTATTTTAGTTATGAATAAAATAGATAAAATATATGGTTTAAAAGAAAAAATTGAATTTAATATTAATAATGAACCTATTAAAATATGAATTTCTGCTAAAAATGAATTAGGTATAATATTTATTAAAAAAGTTATTGATTTTTATTTATTTAATAAATTTATTAAATATAATTTATTTATACCAGTAAATTTATTTAATATATTTAATAATTTTAAATATAAAAAAAGAATTAGTAGTGTAAAATGAAATAATTTTAAAAAGTATTATATTTTAGATATTTTTTTAACAAAAAATGAAATTGATTTTTTTTTAAAAAAATATCCTAGAATTATAATTAATTTATAAATAATTATGAATATATTTTATGGAATTAATACAGTAAAAAATTTAATAAAGTATAAATGTACTTATATTGAAAAAATTTTTTTATGTTTAATGAAAAAAAATATTAAATTAATGAATTTAAAAAAAATAATTTTATATAAAAAAATTAATTTAGTTATTTTTTCACCTGATATTTTTAAAAAAAAATTTAATAAGTTAAATGTTTCTCATCAAGGAATTATTGTTTTTGTTAAAAAAAAAATATTTAATTTTAAATTAAATGATTTTTTAAATAAAATAAATAAAAAAAATAGTTTTTTTTTAGTATTAAATAATATAATGAATCCTTATAATTTAGGTGCTTGTATAAGAATAGCAGTAGCTGCTGGAATAAATGGAATTATAGTAAGTAAAAATAATACAGTTTCTATAGAAAATAGTATTGTTCATAAAACATCTTCTGGTTCAATATATAAAATATTTATATTTCAATTTTCTAATATATTAAATATAATAAATATATTTAAAAATAAAAAATATTTTATTGTAGGTACAACAATTGAAAATTATAATAATATATTTAATTATAATTTTTCTAAAATTAATTCTTTAGTATTAGTTTTAGGATCTGAAGATAAAGGTATTAAGAAATCTATTAAAAAAAAATGCGATATATTAATAAATATACCTATAAAAAATATAAATTCTTTAAATTTATCTGTTGCATGTGGTATTTCTGTTTTTGAAATATTAAGGCAGAAAAAATTATTTTAATATTTCTCCTTTTTTAAAAAAATTTTTTTTTGAATTAATAAAGTCTATTATATTTAATATTTTTTTATTATTTATTTGTATTTTTTTTATTTCTATAGGATAAGTTATTGTATTTATTATTAATTTTTTTTTATTATAAGTTAATATTTTTCCTGGTTTATCATTTTTTTTTTTATTTATTATTTTTATTGATCATATAAATATTATTTTTTTTTTATGATAAAAATATGTTTTAGGTCATAAAAAAAAAGCTTTTATTTTTCTATATATAGTTATAGCATCATTTTTTTTTCATTTTATTAATCCTTCTTTTTTATTTATTTTTTTTGCATATGTAATATATTTTTTATTTTGTTTTTTATATATATATTTTTTTAAAAATATATTTAATATTATTTTTTTAATTAATCTTATACTTATTATTTGTATTCTATTTAATAATGATAAATAATTATCATTGTTTTTTATTATACATTTTTTTTGATATATTATTTTTCCATTATCTATATATTTATTCATTTTTATAAATGTAACTCCTGTTTTTTTATCTCCTGATAATATACTTCTTTGTATTGGTGCAGCTCCTTTTCATTTTGGTAATAATGATGCATGTATGTTTATAAATCCATTTTTTGGTATATTTATTATTGATTCAGGAATTTTATAACCATATGAAATTAATATTCCTATATCTATATTTTTTTTATTTATTTTATTTTTTATATTTTTAAGATCTTTAATTGTTTTTGTTTCAAAAATTTTTATTTTATTTTTATTTAATATTTTTTTTATTTTTTTTTTTTTTTTAGTTATTATATTAATAATATTAAATTCTTTACAATTTAATAAATATTTTAAGTGATTTATTGAAATTTTATTGTTTCCTATAAATATAATATTTATTTTTTTATTCATTTATTTTTTTTAAAATGTTTATTTTATATGGTCAATAAATAATATACCTTTAGTATGATCTATTTCATGTTGAATACATATTGATAATATATTTTTGCATTTAAATTTTATTTTTTTTCCATTTATATTATATGCTTTTATTGTTATTTTTTTATATCTTTTTATATATGAACTAAAATTTTTAATTGATAAACAACTTTCTTTTGAAAAAATATTATTTTTTTTTTTTATTATTTTAGGATTAATTAATATTAATTTACTAGATTTTTTTTTTAAAATATCTATTATTATTATTGATTTATTTATATTTACTTGTATTGCTGCTAATCCTATTCCATTACTATTATACATAGTATCAAACATATCTGATATATTTTTTTTTAATTCATTATCAAATATAGTAACTTTTTTACTTTTTTTTCTTAATATTTTATTTGGATATGTAATTATTTTTAATATTGACATATTATATTATTACCCAAAGCGGGATTCGAACCCGCACAGTTTTGTATAACTGAGGGATTTTAAGTCCCTTGTGTCTACCATTCCACCATTTGGGCAGTTTTTATATATTATTTATATTAAGCGTGTCCCGGAATTGAACCGGGATTATATGGATTTGCAATCCAGTGCATTACCTGTCTGCCAACACGCTATATATAAAATATTAAACATATATTATATAATATATTTATATAAAAATAAAATTTAATTTTTTTAAAATTAGTATAAATATATAAAATATAGTAAAATATATATTATATTAATTTATATTATTTTTTATTTAATTTTAAATATTATTTATATTTAATATTTATATTAGTTTATAATTTTATGTCTACAATAAATCAATTATTACGTAAATCTCGTTTAAAAAAAAACATTAAAAATAATGTTCCTGCTTTAAATGGTTGTCCTCAAAAAAGAGGTGTATGTATAAAAGTTTATACTACTACTCCTAAAAAACCAAATTCGGCTCTTAGAAAAGTTTGTAGAGTTCGTTTAACAAATAATTTAGAAGTTACAGCTTATATACCTGGAGAGGGTCATAATTTACAAGAACATTCTGTTGTATTAATTAGAGGTGGAAGAGTAAAAGACCTTCCAGGTGTTCGTTATCATGTAATTAGAGGATCTTTAGATTGTAGTGGTGTAAAGGATAGAAAAAGATCTAGATCGAAATATGGAGTTAAAAAAAATTAAATGGATATTTATTTATTATGAGGATTATTTAATGTCTCGTCATAGTGTTTTTAATAATAGAAAAATTGTTTCTGATTATATATATAATTCTAAATTAGTTTCTAAATTTATAAATATATTAATGTTTGATGGAAAAAAATCTATTGCTGCAAATATTTTATATAAATCTTTAAATATTATTTCTAAAAAAATTAAAAAAGATGGTTTAGATTTATTAAAATTAGCATTAAATAATGTTAAACCTATAGTTGAAGTTAAATCTAGAAGAGTTGGTGGTACTACATATAAAATTCCAGTAGAGGTTAGACCATCAAGAGGTTATACTTTAGCTATACGTTGAATTATTTTTTCTGCTAGAAAAAGATATAAAAAAAAAATGTTTTTAAATTTATCTGATGAATTATTGGATGCAATAAATAAAAAAGGTTTATCTATTAAAAAACGTGATGAAATTCATCGTATTGCTGAATCTAATAAAGCTTTTGCTCATTATAGATGATAATTTTAATTTTTATATTAAGGAATTTATATGTCTCGTATTACATCTATATTAAATTATCGTAATATTGGTATTAGTGCTCATATTGATGCTGGAAAGACTACTTTAACTGAGCGAATTTTATTTTATACTGGTATTAATTATAAATTAGGTGAAGTTCATGATGGAACAGCTACAATGGATTGAATGGAACAAGAACAAGAAAGAGGTATTACTATAACTTCTGCTTCTACTACTACTTTTTGGTCTGGTATGTTTAAACAATATATTAATCCATATAGAATAAATATTATAGATACCCCAGGTCATGTAGATTTTACTGTTGAAGTAGAAAGATCTATGAGAGTATTAGATGGCGCTGTTATGGTATATTGTGCTGTTGGTGGAGTTCAACCTCAATCTGAAACTGTTTGGAAACAGGTTAATAAATATAATGTTCCTCGTATTGCTTTTGTAAATAAAATGGATCGTGTTGGATCAGATTTTTTTAATGTAATAGATGATTTAAAAAATAAATTTAATATTTTTGTTTTACCTATTCAGTTACCTATAGGATCAGAAGATAAATTTTCTGGAGTTATTGATTTAATTAAAGAAAAATTTTTTATTTGAAATAATAATAATTTTGGATTAAATTATAGTACACATAATATTAATAAAAAAAATGATTTTTATGATTCTTTTATTTTTTGAAGAAATAAAATTATTGAATTAGTTGCTGATTATTCAGATGATTTTACAAATAAATATTTAAATGGTGAAAATTTTAGTGAAAAAGAAATAAAATTAGTTTTAAGAAAAAAAGTTTTGAATAATAGTATTTTATTAGTTACATGTGGATCTGCTTTTAAAAATAAAGGTATTCAATGTTTATTAGATTGTGTAGTTGATTATTTACCTTCTCCTAAAGATATAGGTAAAATATATGGTTTAAATATTAAAAATAATGATAATATTTGTCGTCTATCTTCTGAATCAGAATCTTTTTCTTCTTTGGCTTTTAAGGTTACTAATGATCCATTTGTTGGAAATTTAACTTTTTTAAGAGTTTATTCAGGATTTATTAAATCAGGAAATACTGTTTTAAATTCTACTACTAATAAAAAAGAAAGAATTGGTCGTATAGTTCAAATGCATGCTAATAAAAAGGAGGAAATTAGAGAGGTTTTTGCTGGAGATATAGCTGCTGCTATTGGATTAAAAGATGTTGTTACTGGTGATACTTTGTGTGATATTAATAATCCTATTTTATTAGAAAAAATAAAATTTCCTAATCCAGTAATTTCTGTTTCTATTGAACCAAAAACTAAATTAGATCAAGAAAAAATGGGTATTGCTTTATCTCGTTTAACAAAAGAAGATCCTACATTTAAAAGTTTTTTTGATAAAGAATCTAATCAAACAATAATATCTGGTATGGGTGAATTACATTTAGAAATTATAGTTGATAGAATGAAAAGAGAATTTAATGTAAATTGCAATATCGGTAAACCTGAAGTTGCTTATAGAGAAACTATATTAAATAGTATTAAAAATATTGAAGGTAAATATATAAAACAAACTGGAGGAAGAGGACAATATGGACATGTTGTTATTGATTTATTTCCTTTATTAGAATCAGAAATATCTAAGTCTAAAAATGGTTATTTATTTGTTAATAATATAAAAGGTGGTGTTATTCCAAATGAATATATACAATCTATAGATAAAGGAATACAAGAACAATTAAGATGTGGTCCTTTAGCTGGATATCCAGTGGTTAATATAAAAGTTAGATTATTTTTTGGATCATATCATGATGTTGATTCTTCAGAAATAGCATTTAAAATGGCTGCTTCAATTGCTTTTAAAAAAGCTTTTTTAAAAGCTCAACCTATTTTATTAGAACCAATCATGAAAGTGGATGTTGAAACTCCAGAATCTTATATGGGTAATGTTATAAGTGATTTAAATCGTCGTAGAGCAATTATAGATGAAATAAATGATATTAATTTAGGAAAATTGATTAAATCTTATGTTCCTTTATCAGAAATGTTTGGTTATGCAACTGATTTAAGATCTCAAACTCAAGGAAGAGCTTTATATTCTATGGAATTTTATAGATATAAGGTTACTCCTGGATATATTTGTGAAAAAATAGTAAAATTACGTAATAATTAATAATAATATAGGATTTTTATGTCAAAAGAAAAATTTAATCGTTCTAAAATACATATTAATGTAGGAACTATAGGTCATGTTGATCATGGTAAAACTACTTTAACTTCAGCAATTACAACAATTTTATCAAAGAAATATGGTGGTAAACCATGTTCTTTTGATCAAATAGATAATGCTCCAGAAGAAAAAGAAAGAGGTATAACTATTAATACTTCTCATGTTGAATATGATACTAAATTAAGACATTATGCTCATGTTGATTGTCCTGGTCATGCTGATTATATAAAAAACATGATTACTGGTGCTGCTCAAATGGATGGTGCTATTTTAGTTGTTGCTGCAACTGATGGACCTATGCCTCAAACAAGAGAACATATTTTATTAGCTAGACAAGTAGGAGTACCTTATATTGTTGTTTTTTTAAATAAATGTGATATGGTTGATGATGAAGAATTATTAGAATTAGTAGAAATGGAAATAAGAGATATATTAAATCAATATAATTTTCCTGGAGATAAAACTCCTATTATTCGTGGATCAGCTTTAAAAGCTTTAGATGGAATAAATAAATGGGAAAAGAAAATTTTTGATTTATCTAATATTTTAGATACTTATATTCCTAATCCTAAAAGAGATATAGATGAATCATTTTTATTACCAATAGAAGATATTTTTTCTATATCTGGAAGAGGTACTGTTGTAACTGGAAGAATAGAAAAAGGTATTATTAAAATAGGTGATGAAGTTGAAATAGTTGGTATAAGAAATACTCAAAAATCTATATGTACTGGTATTGAAATGTTTCGTAAACTTCTTGATGAAGGAAGAGCTGGAGAAAATGTTGGTATTTTATTAAGAGGTATTAAAAGAGAAGATATAGAAAGAGGTCAAGTTTTATCTAAACCTGGTACTATTAATCCTCATACTTATTTTGAATCTGAAGTATATGTTTTATCAAAAGAAGAAGGAGGAAGACATACTCCATTTTTAAATGGTTATCGTCCTCAGTTTTATTTTAGAACTACTGATGTAACTGGTACAATAGAATTACCTAAAGGTGTTGATATGATAATGCCTGGAGATAATGTAAAAATTTTTGTTAAATTATTTAATCCTATAGCTATGGATGAGGGTTTACGTTTTGCTATTAGAGAAGGAGGTCGTACTGTTGGAGCTGGAATAGTAAGTAAAATTATTATTTAATTATTTAAAATTTTTATGAAAAATCAAAGAATGAGAATAAAATTAAAATCTTTTGATCATCGTTTAATAGATATATCTACTTTAGATATAATAGAAACTGCTAGAAAAACAGGAGCTAGAGTTTGTGGTCCTATACCATTACCTACTTCTATTGAACGTTTTACTGTTTTAACTTCTCCTCATGTTGATAAAGATGCTAGAGATCAATATGAGATAAGAATACATAAACGTTTAATAGATATAATTGAATCTACAGATAAAACTGTTGATGCTTTAATGAGATTAAATTTAGCTTCTGGTGTTGATGTTCAAATAAGTTTAGGATAATAATATTTATTATTATAAAAAAAATATGATTGTTTTAATGGGTAAAAAAATTGGTATGACACAAATACTTAATTCAAATAATGTGTTTATACCTGTTACTATAATAAAATTTAGTAATAATATTATTACTTCTATAAAAAAAAGTAGTAATAAAAAAAAGGTTCAAATAACTACTGGAAAAGTTAATTTTAAAAAACTTAATAATTGTAAAAAAAATTTTTTTAAAAAAATAAATGTAAAACCTGGATTATATTTGTATGAGGTTCCATATATTAAAAATTTGCATACTAAAATTGGTAAAAATTTAGATGTTAGTATATTTAATAATATTAATAAAGTTAATGTAACTGGTATTTCTAAAGGAAAAGGATTTTCTGGTACTGTAAAGAGATGGAATTTTAAAACTCAGGATAAAAGTCATGGTAATTCTTTATCACATAGAGTTCCTGGTTCTATTGGTCAAAATCAAAGTCCTGGAAAAGTTTTTAAAGGTAAAAAAATGTCTGGTCATTTAGGAAATTCAAAAGTGACTAAAAAAAACCTTGATATTATTAATATATATTTAGAAAAAAATTTACTTATTATTAAAGGATGTGTATCTGGTTTTAATAATAGTTATATTATTGTTAAATCTTCAGTAAAATAGTTAAGAGATTTTTATGGATATAATTCTAAAAGATACTAATAGTAGTATTATATTATCAGATGATATTTTTAATGTTCCTTTTAATATGTCTTTAATACATCAAGTTGTAGTTTCTTTTAGACATAATTGTCGTCAAGGAAGTGTTTCTCAAAAATCTAGATCTGAGGTTAGAGGATCTAATAAAAAACCTTGAAAACAAAAGGGTACTGGTAGAGCTAGATCTGGATCAATTAAAAGTCCTATATGGAGATCTGGAGGTGTTACTTTTGCTTCTAAACCAAAAAAATATTATTCAAAAATAAATAAAAAAGTTTATTTAAATTCTTTAAAAATTGTTTTATCTGAATTATATAGATTATCTAGATTTTATGTTTTTAATAAAATTGAAATTGATAAACCAAAAACAAAAAAATTTTTAGAAAAATTTAATTTTTTAGATATTAGAAAATTATTAATTATAAATGATAATTTTAATAGATTTTTATTTTTATCTACTCGTAATTTATTTAGTGTTAAAATTATTAATGTTGATAATATAAATATATTAGATTTAGTTAAATGTAGAAATGTTATTTTTACTTTAAAATCTATAAAAAAATTTGAGGATAAATGTATTAATGTGCAATAAAATTTATAATTGTTTTAATTATATTAAAAAGGTATGTTTTTCAAGTAAAACATCTTTTTTAAAAAAAAATAATAATACTTTAGTTTTTAAATTTAATAAAAATATAAGTAAATTAGATATATTTAATTGTATATCTAAAGTTTTTGATGTAAAAATTAAAAAAATAAGAACATTATTAGTTAAAAGAAAAAAAAAAATAAATAAAAAAAAAATAGGTTATACAAAAGTTTGAAAAAAAGTTTATGTTATTTTAGAAAAAAATCAAAAAATTAAATTAAATGATATATTTGTAATGTAAGGTATAGTTTATGGTAGTTATAAAATATAATCCTGTTACTCCTGGATATAGAAATAAAACTAGAATTTTAAATAAATATTTATATAAAGGTAAACCTTATAATATTTTATTAAGAAAAAAAAAAAAAAAAAGTGGTCGTAATAATTTAGGAAGAATTACAGTTAATCATAGAGGTGGTGGTAATAGAAAAAAATATAGAATTATAGATTTTAAAAGAAATAAAGATAATTTATATGGTTTAGTTGAACGTATTGAATATGATCCTAATCGTTCTTCTTTAATTGCTCTAATTTTATATAAAGATGGAGAAAGAAGATATATTATATATCCTAAAGATTTATTAATTGGTGATAATATAATTTCTGGAAAAAATATACCTATTAAAATAGGTAATTGTTTATTTTTAAAAGATATTTATATTGGTTCTTTTATTCATAATATAGAGTTATTTCCTGGAAGAGGTGGAAAATTAGTTAGATCTGCTGGTTCATATGCTCAGATTATTTCTAAAGAATCAAAATATGTTTTTGTAAGATTACGTTCAGGTGAAATAAGAAAAATAAATTCTTTATGTAAGGCTACTATAGGTCAAGTTGGTAATTCTGAACATATGTTATGTGTTTTAGGAAAAGCTGGTTCTAAGAGATGATTAGGTATAAGACCTACTGTAAGAGGAACTGCTATGAATCCTATAGACCATCCTCATGGTGGAGGTGAAGGAAGGAATTTTGGTAAACATCCTGTAACTCCTTGGGGTTTTAAAACTAAAGGAAAAAAAACAAGAAAAAATAAAAGGACTAATAAATTTATTGTAAAATTCCGTAGAAAATAATTTATAAAAGGTAAATAAAATGTCTCGTTCTTTTAAAAAAGGTCCATTTATTGATTTTCATTTATTTAAAAAAATAAAAAAAGCTTTATTAAAGAAAGATAAAACTCCTATAAAAACTTGATCAAGAAGATCAACAATAATACCTAATATGGTTGGATTAACAATTTTAGTTCATAATGGTAAAATTCATATACCTGTATATATTACTGAAGAAATGATTGGTCATAAATTAGGAGAATTTTCTCCAACAAGAACTTATAGAGGACATTTATCTAATACTAAAAAAATAAAAAAAGAATAATTTTATTTGGAATATATTTATGGTAAATATAATAGCTAGAAATCGTTATGTAAATTTATCAGATAGAAAATTAAGAATAGTAGCTAATTTTATTAGAGGAAAAAAGGTTGATTGATCTTTAAATATTTTATTATTTATGAAAAAAAAAGCTGCTATGTTAATTAGAAAAACTTTATATTCTGCTTTATCTAATGCTAAACATAATAATGGAATTAAAAGTAATTCTTTAATAATAAGTCAAATATATATAGATAAAGCTATTTTTTATAAACGTGTTTTATATAGAAATAAAGGAAGAATAAATTATATTTTAAAAAAAACAAGTCATATTACAATAATTATTTCTTAAGTTAATAATAAAAGGTGTTATATGGGTCAAAAAGTTAATCCTAATGTAATTCGTTTTGGTATTACAAAAATGTGAAATTCTACTTGATTTGCTACTAAAAAAGATTTTGCAAATAATTTAGAAAATGATTTTAAAGTTAGATCTTATTTAAATAAAAAGTTATATAAAGCTTTAATATCTAGAATATTAATTGAAAGACCTGCTAATAAAAGTATTAAAATAACTATATATACTGCTAGACCTGGTGTTGTTATAGGAAAGAAAGGAGAAGATATAGAAAAATTAAAAAAAAAAATTTCTTTAATTTCTAATGTTCCATGTCAAATTAATATATATGAAATAAGAAAAATAGAAATTGATGCTAAATTAATTGCTGATAATATATCTTTTCAATTAGAAAAAAGAATGATGTTTAGAAGAGTTATGAAAAGATCTATTAATAATGCTATTCGTTTAGGTGTTAAAGGTATAAAAGTAGAAATTAGTGGTAGATTGGGTGGTACTGAGATAGCTAGAAGAGAATGATATAAAGAAGGAAGAATTCCATTACATACATTAAGAGCAGATATAGATTTTTGTGTATCTAAAGCTATTACTACTTATGGAGTTATTGGAATTAAAGTTTGAATTTTTAAAAATGAAATTTTTGATAAATATCATTCTATTAAGATGTATAATAAAAATATTTTTAATTCTAAGAAAATATATAGAAGAAAAATAATAAATAAAAATAAAAGGTATTAATATGTTATGTCCTAAAAAAACTAAATATAAAAAAATGCAAAAAGGTCGTAATAAAGGTATATCTAATGATATTAATATTATTTTTGGAAAATTTGGTTTAAAGGCTGTTACTAGAGGTTTTATATCTTCTAAACAAATTGAATCAGCTAGAAGAGTTATTACTCGTGTTTTAAAAAAACAAGGTTATATATGAATAAGAATTTTTCCAGATAAACCTATGACTAAAAAACCTTTAGAAGTAAGAATGGGAAAAGGTAAAGGTAATGTTGAATATTGGGTTTCTGTTATAAAACCTGGAAAAATATTATATGAATTATCTGGTATTGATGAAAATTTAGCTAAAAAAGCTTTAAAATTAGCTAGTGCAAAATTATCTGTTAAAACTATTTTTGTTATTAAAAATAATTTATTATGTCAAACAATAAACTTTTAGAAATTAAAAAAATAAAAAAATTAAGAGTAGATTTAAATAATTTATTAAAAGAGCAATTTAATTTAAAGATATATAAATTATCTGGTAATTTAAAAAAAACTCATTTAATTAAATCATGTAAAAAAAAAATAGCTAAATTAAAAACAATTTTATGTAATATTTTAAGGAAAAATTAATGATTATTAAAAAAATTTGTGGTTTAGTTATAAGTGATAAAATGAATAAAACTATTATTGTTAAAGTTTGTAAATATAAGAAAAATAAAGTTTATGGTAAATATATTAAAAAAAATACTAAATTATATGCTCATGATGAATTAAATAAGTGTAAAAAAGGAGATTTAGTTGAAATAGTTTCATCTCGTCCTTTATCTAAGAAAAAATGTTGAATTTTAAATAAATTTATTGTTAAAAAATAATTGGATTATAATATATGATTCAGGAAAGATCTTTATTAAAAGTTGCTGATAATTCAGGTGTTAAATTAGTAATGTGTATTAGAATTTTAGGTGGTAGTAAAAGAAAATATGCAAATATTGGTGATATAATTAAAGTAGTTGCAAAAGAAGTTATTTCTTCTAGTAAAGTTAAAAAAGGTGATGTTTTAAAAGCTGTTATAATTCGTTCTAAATATGGAGTATCTAGATCTGATGGATCTTTTGTTAGATTTGATAGTAATTCATGTGTAATATTAAACAGTTCTAATTATCAACCTTTTGGTACTAGAATATTTGGTCCTGTTGCTAGAGAAATTAGATCAGATAAATTTATAAAAATTATATCTTTAGCTTCTGAAGTTATTTAATTTTTGGTATTTATTATGGCATGTAAGTTTCGTTTAAATGATAAAGTTGTTATTATTACTGGAAAAGATAAAGGTAAAGAAGGTATAATTAAAAAGATTTCTTTAAAAAATAATAGAGTTTTATTAGATGGTTTAAATTTAGTATTTAAACATAAAAAGTCTATTCCATCAAATAATATAGTAGGAGGGATTTATAAAAAAGAATCTTGAGTAAATATTTCTAATATTAGTCATTTTTGTATTATTTCTGGAGAAATTTTTATTTCTAGAATTGGTTTTATGTATATTAAAAATAAAAAAAAACGTTATTTAAAATATAATAATATGATTATTAAATAATATGAGTAAATTATTTGATTTATATAATAGTGTTATTAAAAAAAAATTAATTAAGGAATTTAATTATGTTTCTATTATGCAAGTTCCTAAATTAATTAAGATTGTTTTAAATATTTCATTGGATTCAGAATCTTTAGAAAAAAAAATAATAAATAATGTATTTTTAAATTTGAAACTTATTTCTGGTCAAAAACCTATTTTTACAAAATCAAAAAAATCTATATCTAATTTTAAAATTAGAAAAAATTTTATTATTGGTTGTAAAGTTACTTTAAGAAAAAAGAATATGTGAAATTTTTTAGATAAATTAATATTTATTGTTATTCCTAGAATAAGAGATTTTAGAGGTTTTTCTAAAAAATCATTTGATAAAAATGGTAATTTAAATATTGGAATAAAAGAACATACTATTTTTCCAGAAATAAATTATGAAAAAATTTTTTATAATCATGGTTTAAATATATCTATTGTTATTAATAATAATAGTATTAATGAATCATTTAAATTATTAAAATATTTTTATTTTCCATTTAAAATTATTTAATTAAATTATGACAAAAAAATCAATATTAGCTCGTGAAAAAAAAAGAAAAATTTTATCAAAAAAATTTTATTCAATAAGAATGAAATTAAAAAAAATTATTTCTAATGTTAATATTTCTAATAAAGATAGATGAAAAGCAGTTATTAAGTTACAATCTTTACCAAGAGATTCAAGTATTATTAGACAACGTAATAGATGTAGACAAACTGGCAGATCTCATGGATTTTTAAGAAAATTTGGTTTGAGTAGAATTAAATTTCGTGAATTTGCTGTAAATGGTGATATTCCTGGATTAAAAAAATCTAGTTGATAATTATTTTTATTGGGTAAAAATATGAGTATGCAAGATTCTATTGGAAATATGTTGACTTGTATAAGAAATTCACAATTATCTAAAAAAAATGTTATTGAAATTTATTATTCTAAATTCAAAAAATCTATTTTAGATATATTTTATAAAGAAGGTTTTATTAAAAAAATTAAAGTTATTATTAATAATAATAAAAAAAAAATTTTAGTATATTTAAAATATTTTTCTAATGTTCCTGTTATTTATGAAATAACTCAAATTAGTCGTCCTAGTTTACGTATATATAAATCTTGTAAAAATTTACCTGTTTTAAGATCAGGTTTAGGTATTATTATAGTATCTACTAATAAAGGAGTTATGACAGATAAACAGGCTCGTTTATTAAATGTTGGTGGAGAAATTATTTGTAGTGTTTATTAATGGTGTAAAATTATATGTCACGTATTGCTAAAAATCCTATTGTTATTCCAAATTCTATTAAAATTTTTTTTGATAAAAATATTTTATTTTTAATTAAAGATAAATTAAAAATAAAATGTATTATTCATCCATCTGTTATTTTATCTATTATAGATAATAAAATATTTTTTGATATTAATAAAAAATATTTTAATTCTTGAATGTATGCTGGTACAACTAGATCTATAATTAATAATTATATAATTGGATTAATTAATGGTTATTCTAAATATTTAATTTTAGTTGGTATTGGTTATAAGGCTTATATTGAAAATGATTTTTTATTTTTAAATTTAGGTTTTTCTTATACTATTAAATATAAAATACCTTTTGGTATTTTAATTGAATGTATTGATTTTAATGAAATAGTTATAAAAGGTTATGATAAACAATTAGTTGGACAAATAGCTTCTAAAATAAGATCTTTTAAAAAACCTGAATGTTATAAGTCTGGAAAAGGGATAAGATATAAAGATGAATTTGTTAAAATTAAAGAAAGTAAAAAAAAAATAAAATAAATATAAAAATATGTTTAATAAAAAACAATCTCGTTTACGTAGATGTAAAAAATTACGTTTTTTTGCTAAAAAATATAATAAATTACGTTTAGTAGTTTATAAAACTTCTAAACATATTTATTCTCAAATTATATTATTTAAAAATAATAATTCTTATGTTTTAGCATCATCATCTACTTTAGAAAAAAATAATATTGGTTTTAATAAGAAAGTTTCTGCTAGTATTATTGGTAAAAATATAGCTATTCGTTCTATTAATATTGGTATTAAAAAAGTTGTTTTTGATAGATCTGGATTTAAATATCATGGTCGTATAAAAATTTTAGCTGAATATGCTAGAAAATATGGTTTATTATTTTAATATATGGTTTTTTATGAAAAAAAATATTTTTAATAATGAGTTTTATGAAAAGTTAGTTTTTGTTAATAGAATATCTAAAACAGTTAAAGGTGGTAGAGTATTTTCTTTTTCTGCTTTAACTGTAGTTGGTAATAAAAAAGGTAAAGTTGGTTATGGTTATGGAAAAGCAAAAGAAGTTCCTTTAGCTATACAAAAATCTTTAGATAAATCTAAAAAAAATATGATTGATATTTTAGTAAATAAAAATAAAACTATTAATCATGAAATAAAAACTAAATATATTAGTACTATTGTTTTTATGAAACCAGCTTCTATAGGTACTGGTATAATAGCAGGTAAATCTATGATGGCTGTTTTTAAAGCAGTTGGTATTGAGAATATTTTAGCTAAAATTTATGGATCTAATAATCCTATAAATATAGTAAAAGCTACAATAAAAGCTTTATCTTTAATAAAATCACCTTATTATATTGCTTGTAAAAGAGGTAAGTTTTTAAAAGAAATATTATTTTAATTATATAATTAATTAATTTATTTGTGGTAAATATTATGTTATTGTTAAATAGGTTATTTAATGTTTTTGTTAATAAAAAATCTAAAAGATTAGGTAGAGGTATAGGATCTGGTTTAGGAAAAACTAGTGGAAAAGGACATAAAGGACAAAAATCTAGATCTGGTTATAAAATTAATAGGTTTTTTGAAGGTGGACAAACTCCTTTTTATCGTCGTATACCAAAATTTGGTTTTAATAAAAAAAAAGATAAAAAATTAAAAGAATTATGTTTATCTAAATTAGATATTTTTAAAGAAAATGATATTATTAATTTAAAATTATTGAAAGATAATAATTTAATTAATAAAAAAATAAAATTTGTTAAAATTATTTTAAGTAAAAGTTTTTTTAAAAAAAAATTAATTATTTTAGATAAAAATATTAGTATATCTTCTGGAGTTTTAAAAAAAATTAAGTAATTTGTTTATGAATTAATTATAGGTATTCTATGATTAAAAATGTTTATATAAATACTATTATAAATGGATTGCAAGAGTTAAAAAATAGATTATTTTATTTATTTTTGTTTATTTTTGTTTTTCGTATAGGAGTTTTTATATCTATCCCAGGTATTAATATTAATATATTTAATAATTTATTTATAAATAATCAAAATACATTTTGATATATATTTAATATGTTTTCTGGAGGATCTTTAATTCATTCTTCTATATTTGCTTTAGGTATTATACCATATATATCTTCTTCTATAATAATTCAATTATTTACTATAGTTTTTCCTAATTTTTTAGGTTGTAAAAAAGAAAGTGTTTTAGGAAGATATAAAATTAATATGTATACTAGATATTTAACTTTATTTTTATCTATTTTTCAATCTATATGTATTTCTACAGTAATACTTAATTTTAATAGTTTAAATAATATTATTATAGATGATAATTTTATTACTTATTTTATGTTTATACTTAGTTTAGTTACAGGTACTATGTTTTTAATGTGATTAGGAGAACAAATTTCTGAAAAAGGTTTAGGTAATGGTATATCTGTAATTATTTTTATAGGTATTGTTTCTAATTTACCTAATTTTTTATTTTATTTTTTTAAAAATTTTAATATTAATTATATTTATTTAATTAAGTTAATTTTAATTATTTTTTTTATGTTTTGTACTATTTTTTTTATTGTTTTTGTTGAAATGGCTCAAAGAAAAATATTAGTTTATTATGCGTCTAGAAGATATATTCAAAATAAATATTTTTTTTCTACAGATACTTTTTTACCTTTTAAAGTTAATATGTCTGGTGTAATCCCAGTTATTTTTTCTTCTAGTATTTTAGCTTTTATTACATTTTTTATTTTTTGGATAAACAGTTATTTAAAATATTATTTTTTTTATTATTTAGCTATTTTATTTTTACCTAGATATATATTTCATTCAATATTTAGTGTTTTTTTAATAATATTTTTTTCTTTTTTTTATACATTATTGATGTATAATTCTGATGATATATCAAATAATTTAATGAAAACTGGTGCTTATATTCCTGGAATAAGACCTGGTAAAAGTACATCTGTATTTTTAAATAAAATTATATTACGTATAACTTTATTTGGTTCTTTATATATATCTATTATATGTTTAGTACCGGATTTTATTTATAGTGTTTTTAGTTTTCCTATTTATTTTAGTGGTACGTCTTTATTAATAGTTGTTGTAGTTGTTATGGAGTTTATATCTCAAATTCAATCTTTAGTTATGTCTAATAAATATTTTTCTATTATAAAAAAAAAATATTAAATATATGAAAGTAAGAGCTTCTATTAAAAAAATTTGTTTTTTTTGTAAAATAATTAAAAGATGTGGTGTTTTACGTGTTATTTGTAATAATAATCCAAAACATAAACAACGTCAAGGATAATTGATAATTTTAAATTTATGATTAGAATAGTTGGAGTTAATATACCAGATAATAAGTCTATTTTATTTGGTTTAATGTTAATTTACGGTATAGGTAGATCTAGAGCTAAATTAATTTGTAATTCTATTAAAATAAATTATTTAACAAAAATAAAAGATTTAAGTGAAAAAAATATAGAATTAATTAGAAAATTTTTATTTAATTTTATTTTGGAAGGTGATTTAAGAAGAGAAAATATGTTAAATATAAAAAGATTAGTTGATTTAAATTGTTATAGGGGTATAAGATATAAAAAAAAATTGCCTGTTAGAGGTCAAAGAACAAGAACTAATGCTAAAACTTGTAGGAAATTAAATATATATAGAAAATAATATAGGTTAGATTATGTTAAAAAAGAATAAAGTAAATATTAAAAATAAAAGAAAAGTTATTAATGGTATAGCTCATATATATGCTTCTTTTAATAATACTATAATTAGTATTACTGATATATTAGGTAATGTTTTAGGTTGAGCTACTTCTGGAGGTTCTGGTTTTAGAGGGTCTAGAAAATCAACACCTTTTGCTGCTCAAATAGCTGTTGAAAAATGTTCTAATATAGTTAAAGTTTATGGTATTAAAAATTTAGAAGTTATGGTTAATGGTCCAGGACCTGGAAGAGAATCAAGTATTAGAGCATTATATAATTCTGGTTTTAATATAACAAGTATAAGTGATGTTACTCCTATACCTCATAATGGATGTAGATCTCCTAAAAAAAGACGTGTATAAATAAATAATTTTATAAGGAATATATATGAAATATATTGGTCCTAAATTGAGATTAAGTAGAAGAGAAGGTTCGGATTTATTTCTTAAGTCTGGATTAAAAAATATAGAGTCAAAATGTAAAATAGATAAAATTCCTGGTCAGCATTCTTATAGAAAAGTTAGATTATCTGATTATGGTATTCAACTTAGAGAAAAACAAAAAGTTCGTAGAATTTATGGTATTTCAGAAAAACAATTTTTTAATTATTATAAAAAATCTTTGCTTTTAAAGGGAAATACTGGAGAATTTTTATTAGTTTTTTTAGAAAGAAGATTAGATAATGTTGTATATAGAATGGGATTTGGTAGTACTAGATTTGAAGCTAGACAATTAGTTAATCATAAATCTATTATTGTTAATAATGTTATAGTAAATATTCCTTCTTATTTAATATCATCTGGAGATGTTATTAAAATTAGATTAAAATGTATTAATCAAGAAAGAATTAAATATTCTTTAAAATTATTTGAAAAAAGAGAAATTCCTTCTTGAATAGATGTTAATATAAAAAAAATGGAGGGTATTTTTAAGAATAATCCTTCTAGAAAAGATTTTTTACATGATATTAGTGAAAATTTGATTTTAGAATTTTATTCTAAATAATTTATTAGGGATAAATTATGTTTTCTTTGATTGAATTTTTAAAACCTAAATTAACTAAAATTAAGAAAATATCTGATGTATGTTCAGAGATTGTATTAGAACCTTTAGAAAGAGGATTTGGTTATACTTTTGGAAATGTTTTTAGAAGAATATTATTATCTTCTATACCAGGTTTTGCTGTAACTGAGGTTGAAATTAAAGGTATTTTACATGAATATAGTATAAAGGATGGTTTATTAGAAGATATTATGGATGTTATTTTAAATTTAAAAAGATTATCTATTTTTTTGAAAAATGATGTAATTGAAGGTATATTATTTTTAAAAAAAAAAGGTATATGTACAGTATATGCTTCTGATATTACATCTAATGTAGATTTTTTTATACCAAATCCAAATTATGTTATATGTAATTTAACTTCTAAAGAATCTTTTATTGATATGAAAATAAAAGTTGAATTAGGTAGAGGTTATTCTTCATCTAATTTAAAAATAAATAATTATAAAAAAAAAAATTTAAATAATTTATTTATAGGTAAGATACTTATTGATTCTATTTATTCTCCTGTAGAACGTGTTTCTTATAGAGTTGAAAAAATTTCTTTAAAAGAAAAAGATGATTTAGATAAGTTAATTATAAATATTGAAACTAATGGAACTATAAAACCTATAGTTGTTTTAAAAAAAGCTGCTTTAATATTAATTGATCAATTAAATTCATTTGTTAATTTAAACGAGGATTATAATTTTTGTAAAAAAAAAAGTAAGTCATCGTTTGATTCTATATTATTAAAATTAGTTGATGATTTAGAATTAACTGTTAGATCTGCTAATTGTTTAAAAAATGAATCTATAATTTATATAGGTGATTTAATTCAAAAAACTGAAAATGATTTATTAAAAACTCCTAATTTAGGTAAAAAATCTTTAATTGAAATAAAAAATGTTTTGTATAGTAAAGGATTAAAATTAGGTACAAAAATAAATAATTGACCTCCAATAGAATTATTAAAAAAAAATAATGTAAAGGATTAAATTTTATGCGTCATAAAAAAATTGGTAGAAAATTAAATAGAAATAGTAGTCATAGAAAATCTATGTTTATTAATATGTCTAATTCTTTAATAAAGTTTGAATTTATAAAAACTACTTTATATAAAGCTAAAGAATTAAGAAGATATATAGAATATTATATAAATATAGCAAAAAAAAATAATTTTTTTAATAAACGTGTATTATTTAATAATATAAGAAATAAAAATAATGTTAATAAATTAGTTGATTTAATAGCTCCTAGATTTGTTAATAGATCAGGTGGTTATACAAGAATAATAAAGTGTTGTTTTCGTAGTGGAGATAAATCTTCTATGGCTTATATAGAAATTATTAAATAATATTATTTATTTTAAGATAAGATATTTATTATTTTTTTATAAATATTTAATTTAAATATTAAAATTTTTTATAAAATAATTAATTAGTAGTATAATAAATTATGATTAGACCTATATTTAAAACTTTTAATATAAAAAATTTTAAGAATAATTTTTCTTTAATTAATAAATTTTCTTATAATAAAAAATTATGAATTGTTGTTAAAGCTGATGCTTATGGTCATGGTATAAAAAATATATATAAATTTTTATATAATAAAATATATGGTTTTGCTGTTGTTAGTATTGAAGAAGCAATTTTATTACGTGATTTAGGTTTTGATAAATATATTTTATTATTGGAAGGATTTTTTGATATTAAAGAAGTTTATTTATGTTTAAAATTTAATTTTGTTGTTGTTATTCATAATATTTGACAAATAAATATTTTAAAAAAAATAAAAAATTTTTCAAATAAATTAAATGTTTATTTAAAATTTAATAATGATTTAAATAGATTAGGTTTTGATATAAAATATATTAAAAAAACTTATTTTTTGTTAAAAAATATAAATATAATAAATAGTATTGGTTTAATTTTTCATTTATCTAAATCTGGTAAATATGATTCTAAAAATAATTATATTATTAATTATAATAAAATAATGAATTTTAATTTATATTTTAATGATATATCTATTTTTAGTTCATCTGGTTTAATATGACATTTAAATAATATTTTTACAAATTCTGTTAGAATAGGAATATTATTATATGGAGGTTCTCCTACTGGAGATTTTAATGATATAAAGAAATATGGTTTTAAACCTGTTATAACTTTTAATAGTAGAATTATTAGTATTAGAAAAGTAAAGTCTGGAAATTTTGTTGGTTATAATGGTAGTTATTTTTTTAGAAAATCTACTATTTTAGGAGTAGTATGTTGTGGTTATGCTGATGGTTATCCTAGACAATTATCTAATAATTCTTTTGTTTTAGTAAATAATAATTTTAAAGCTAAAATAGTAGGATTTATATCTATGGATATGTTAATTATAGATTTATTAGATAATAAATATATAAATATTGGTGATATTGTTGAATTATGAGGTGAAAATATTTATATAGATTATATAGCTAAATTAGCTAACACAATTAGTTATAATTTAATGTGTTCTATAAATAATAAAAGAGTAAAATTTGAGTATAAATATTAGTAAAATGTTTACTTTTCAAAAAGTAGTTTCATTATTATTTAAATTTTGGTCTAATTTAGGTAGTAGTATTATTCAACCTTTTGATATTGAAATTGGAGCTGCTACTTTTCATCCAATTACTTTTTTTAATTCTATTAATAAAAATAATATATTTTTTTGTTATTTACAATTATGTAGAAGACCTAGTGATAGTAAATATGGTAAAATATTTAATAAATTTCAACAATATTATCAATTTCAAGTTATAAAAAAACCTTTTAATAATAATTTACAAAATATATATATAGATTCTTTAAAGTTTTTAGGAATTGATTTAAGAATTAATGATATAAGTTTTATTGATGATAATTGAGAAAATCCAACTTTAGGAGCTTATGGAATTGGATGAGAAGTTTGATTAAATGGAATAGAAATAACTCAATTTACTTATTTTAAACAAATGGCTGGTTTTGAGTGTATTCCTTCAGTTGTTGAAATTACTTATGGTTTAGAGCGTATATTAATGCATTTACAAAATGTATATAATATTAAAGATTTAATATGAGATAATAATATTTTTGGTGTTATAAAATATAATGATGTAGTTTTTTTTAATGAAATAGAAAAGTCTTTTTATAATTTATGTTATTCTGATACGAAATTTTTAATTAATTCTATAATTAATTATGAAAATCAATGTTTGAAATTAATTTCATTTAAAAAACCATTAATAATTTCTTCTTATGAATTTGCAATTAAAATTGTTAATTATTTTAATTTGTTAGATGCAAGAGAATATTTTTCTTATTTAGAAAGACAAAGTTTTATTTTACGTATAAGAAATTTATTTAATAATATAGCTAAAATTTATTTAAAATATTAATTTTGTTTATGAATAATATGTTTTTAAATGGTATTTTATTAATTGAAATAGGTGTTCAAGAATTACCTATAAATAAATTAATCTTTTTAAGATTAATGTTTTCTAAATATATAAAATATGAGTTTAATAAATTTAATTTTTTTTATAAAAATGAAAGATTTTATATTACTTCTAGAAGATTTTCTTGTTTATTATATGATTTTTATTTTTATCAAAAATTTAAATTTGATTATAAAATAATTAATGGCCCTAAATTATTTATAGATAATTGTGATAATTTTTTTAAAGATAAAAAAATATTAGGTTGAGCAAATAAATATAATATAAAAAAAAGTGATATTTTATTTAAAATAGAAAATAATTTTAAATGTTTTTTTTTTAAAAAAAAAAATGAATCTTTAGGAATAGATTTATTAATTAAAAATATAATTAATAATGTTTTAATTAAACTTAATTCTAATTATTGTGGAGTTAGATGAAGTAAAAAAAATTTTTTATTTTTAAAACCTATCACTAATATAATTGTTATGTTTAATAAAAAAATATTAGATTTTTGTATTTTTGGTGTTAGATCAGGAAATAAATTATTATGTAATAGATTTTTATTAAATAAAAATATATTATTATATAACTCTAAAGATTATATTGATTTTTTATTAAATTATGGAAAAGTTATTTTAATTTGTAAAGATAGAGTAAAAAAAATTATTTATTTTTTAAAAAAAATATCATTTTTTAAAAAAATTTTTTTTAAATTTAATATTTCATTTTTTAGAAAAATAGTTTTTATGTATGAATGACCAGTATTATTATTATGTAAGTTTAAAAAAAAATTTTTGTTTTTACCTAAAGAATTTATAATTTATATTTTAGAAAAACATTATTTTTTTGTTTCTTATAATTTATTTAATAATTTAAATAATTATTTTATAGTAGTTTTAAATATAGAAATTGTAAATTATATTTTTTTAAAAAATAATTATGAAAATATTATAAATTCTGAATTAAATGAGTTAAAAAAATTATATATAAAAGATATTAAATATGATTTAATATTTTATTTATATAAATTAAGAAAATTGTTTTTTCATAGAAATCTTGGAACTTATTTTGATAAGATTAGAAGAATTTTATATATGTGTAAATATATATTAAAAAAAACAGATTTAAATATTAATTATATTTTATTAAATAAAGCTATTTTATTATCTAAGTGTGATTTAGCTACTTGTGTATATAAAGAATATCCTTTATTAAAAGGAATAATTGGAATGCATTATTCTTATTTAAGTAATAATGAAAAAAAAATATCTTATATTATAAAAAATCATTATTTTAATAAAAAAAATATTGATCATAATAATATATATTATAAATATAGTATTTTAATTTCTTTAGTTGATAATATAGATACATTTGTTGGAATTTTTATATTAAAAAACAATTTATTTTTTTTTAAAAAACAAAATGATCCTTATGGTTTAAAGAAAATATCTGATAAGATAATAAATCTTATTTTATTAAATAAAATTTATTTAAATATATTATTTTTAATTAAATATTCTCTTTTATTATATAGAAATTTTGTTTTTGTTAGTAAATATTTTAGTATTATTATAAATTTTTTAATTAAAAGATGTTTTGTTTTTTTTTTAAAATATGGTCATCATAAAAATGATATAATGTCTATTTTAAAAATAAATAATTTTGATATTTTTGATTTTAAAAATAAATTAATTTTTATAAAAAAAAATAAATATAAAAATATTTTTATTAAATTAGTTTGTGTTTTTAAGAGAATAAATAATATTTTGTTGAAATTTAATTTTGATAAAAAAATAATTTTAAATAAATATTTTTTTTTTAATTTTTATGAAATTAATGTTTATAATTATTTAATTTTTATTAAGAATAAGATAAATAAATTTTTGATTTTGCATAATTATAATTTATTTTTTAGATGTTTATATGGTTCTTTAAAAAAAATAGAAATTTTTTTAGATAAAGTTAAAATAAATGTTAAAAATGTATATATAAAAAATAATAGATATTGATTATTAAATCAATATAAAATTATTTTTAAAAAATTTTCTAATTTTTTATATTATTTTTAGTTTAAAATAATACCATTTGTTATTATTCCTCCTCCTATACATATTTTTTTTTTATAAAATACTGCTGATTGTCCAGGACATATTGATAATATAGGTTTTTTAAATATTATTTTAATTTTTTTTAAAAAAAATATTAAACATGATATATTTTTATATTGTTGTGATCTTATTTTTATATAACATTTTAGTTTTTTTATTTTTTTTATTTTATTTATAAAATGTATTTTTTTTATATATAATCCTTTATATAGTAGCTTTTTTTTTTTTGATGATACTATTAATTTATTTTTTTTAATTTTTTTTTTAATTACATAATATGCTTTTTTTTGTTTTATATCTAAATTTAAATTTTTTCTTTGTCCTATTGTATAAAAATGGAGTCCTTTATGTATACCTAGAAATTCTTTTTTAGAATTTATTATTATTCCTGGTTTTTCTTTTATATATTTTTTTATAAATTTAAAGAAATTTTTTTTTCCTATAAAACATATTCCATATGAATCTTTTTTTTTATAATTTATTAAATTTAAATTTTTTGCTATATCTCTGATTTTTTTTTTATAATAATTTCCTATTGGAAAAATACATTTTTTTAATTGTTTTTGATTTAATGTATATAAAAAATAAGTTTGATCTTTTTTATTATCTATTCCTTTTAATAAAAAATATGAATTTTTTTTTTTATATTTTATTGCATAATGTCCTGTAGCTATAAAATCTGCTTTTAGAATTTTTATACTAAATTTTATAAATAAATTAAATTTAATTATTTTATTACATAATATATCTGGATTTATTAATATATTTTTTTTTAATTTTTTAATAAATTTAGAAAAAACCATATTTCAATATTCATATGTAAAATCTATTAGATATAGTTTTACATTAAATAATTTACATACATTTTTACAATCTTTATAATCTTTTTTATAGTTACATGTTTTATTTTTAATGTTTTTTTTTTCTTGTCAACATTTTATAAATACACATTTTATTTTATATCCTAATTGTTTCAATATTCATATTGAAACAGAAGAGTCTACTCCTCCTGATAATGCAACTATTATTGTATATATTACAGTTATATTTTTATTCATTTAAAATATTTTTGTTAATTTATTAAGTATATTTGATATATAAATATATATATTCATATATATATATTCAAATATATATTGTATTTTATTTTTTACTTTAACATTTGTTAGTGATTTTAATAAAAAATGTTTTTGAATTTTATTATTTTTTTTAAAATATATTTCTCCTATTATTTGATTTTTATATATTGGAGCTTTTAATATATTAAATATTTTGTAGTATATTTTTTTTTTTTTATTTTTATTTTTATTAAATGTTACATATATATTTTTATTTATCCCTACTTTTATTTTATTTTTTTTTCCTAATCATATATTTTCATATTTTATTATTTTGTTTTTTAAAAATATTTTTTTTGTTTTAAAATTATTAAAACCTCATTCTAATAGTTTTTTTGCATATATATTTCTATCTTTTATTGATTTAGAACCTAAAATTACAACTATTAATCTTGTTTTTTTTTTTTTTGCTGATACAACTATATTATATTTAGCTAAATCTGTATGTCCTGTTTTTATTCCATCAATATTTAATTTTTTATTTCATAGTAAATCATTTCTATTTTTTTGTTTTATATTATTAAATTTAAAAAATTTTTTTTTATATATTTTATATTCTTTAGGAAAATTTTTAATTAATTTTATACTTAATTTAGCTATATCTCTTGATGTTGTATATTGATTTATATCATCTAATCCATGTGAATTTTTAAAATTTGTATTTTTTAAATTCATTATTTTTGAATATTTATTCATTAAATATGTAAATTTTTTTTCATTATTTGATATATGATTTGTAATAGCTATACATGCATCATTACCTGATATTATTATCATTCCTTTATTTAATTTATCTATTTTAATTTTTTGGTTTTTATTTATAAACATTAAAGATGAATTTTTAAATATAGGATTTTTATATCATGAATTTTTTTTTATTAAAACTAAATCTTTTTTATTTATTTTTTTTTTTTTTATATAATCAGATACAATATAATTTGTCATTATTTTAGTTAAACTAGCTGGAGCTAGTTTTAGATCTGGATTTTTTTTTGCTAATATTTTATTTGAATAAAAATCTACAAGTATATATGATTTAGCATCTATTTTTATATTTTTGCTTTTTGAAATTGATATATTTAATAATAATAATATTATTAAAATCATTTTTTTTATTTTTTTCATATTATTTTTTTTTAGTTGACATAATTATTCCAAATATTGACATATTACTAATTAATGAAGTTCCTCCATAACTAATTAATGGTAATGGTATTCCTACTACAGGTAATAATTCAATAATCATACCAATATTTATTAATATTTGTATTATAAAATTTATTATAAAATTTGATATTAATATAGAATTATATATGTTATTATCATTTATTGATATTGAAATTAATTTTAAAATTAATATTATATATATTATTATTAAAAAACATATTCCTATAAATCCGTGTTCTTCTGCTATTACAGTAAATATAAAATCTGTTTTATTTTCTGGTATAAATTTTAATTGTGATTGTGTTCCTTTAAATATTCCTTTTCCATATTTTCCTCCAGAACCTATTGCTATTTTTGATTGATGTGTATGATATCCACTATTTTTTATATTTTTTTTATTATATTTTATTAATGTTAATATTCTTTTTTTTTGATAATTATGTAGTAAAAATTTTCATGATATTGGTATAGATAATATAAAAATTATAAATAAGAATAAAATTATTTTTTTGTTTATTCCATTTAAAAAAAATATAATTATTAAATTTAATAATATTAATATTGATGTTCCTAAATCTGGTTGTAAATATATTAAATAACTAGGAATAAGAGTTATTATAATAGGATAAATTATATTATATATTGTTAATAAATGAATTTTACTAGTTATTTTATTTATAATTATTGGTATTATTATTTTTGTTATTTCTGATGGTTGAAATTTTATAAATCCTAAATTTATTCATCTTTGAGCTCCTTTTATTATATATCCATTTATTAAAATTATTATTAATAAAATTATATTTATAAAATAAAATATTTCTATATTTTTTTTATAAAAATCTATTTCAAATTTTTTAATAATAATCATTATAATTATACTTAATATTATATGAAAAATTCTTTTAAATATTATATCTATATTTTGATTATTAGCACTATATAATATTAATATACTATATAATAGTAATATTATTATACATATTAATATAGTTATATCTAGTTTTTTAAATATATTTTTAATCATATTTATTTATATTTTTCATAATAAAATCTGTTATTTTTTTCATAATTAATCCTATTTTTTGTTTTTTATTTCCTCCATGATCAAGTATTATTGTTATTGCAAATTTTGGATTTTCATATGGTAAAAATGCATTCATTAAAATATGATCTTTAAATTTTTTTTTAATTTTATTATTTTTATATCTTTCATTATTTTTTATTGATATTATTTGAGCTGTCCCTGATTTAGCTGCTATTTTATATTTTGTTCCTATAAAATATATATATGCAGTTCCATTTTTTTTATGAATTACTCCATACATTGCTTTTTTAATTATATCTCAATATTTTTTTTTTATATTATTTATTTTTTTTTCAAATGAATAATTTATTTTTTTATTATTTATTTTTTTTATTATATGAGGTTTTATTGATTTTCCATTATTTATTAATGTAACTAAAGCTTTGTTTATTTGAATAGGAGTAGCATTTAAATATCCTTGTCCTATTCCAATTGATATTGTATCTCCTATATATCATTTTTTTTTAAAATTTTTATATTTTCATTTTTTATTTGGTAAAAAATTTTTTTTTTCGTTTGGTAAATCTATATTTGTTTTTTCTCCATATCCAAATAATTTTATTCATTTTGATATTTTTTCTATTCCTAAGCTATAAGATATTTGATAATAAAATATATCTGATGATTCTTCTATTGATTTAGTTATATTTACTAAACCATGTCCTCATTTATTTCAATCATAAAATATTTTTTTTGATTTTGGTATTTTCCATCATCCTGGATCAAGTATTTTTGAATTTTTTTTTATTATTTTTTTTTTTAATGCATATATAGCTATATATGGTTTTATTGTAGAAGCTGGAGGATATGTTAATTGTATTGTTTTATTTATTAATGGTTTATTTTTATTTTTTAATATTTTTTTATATTCTTTATTATTTTTTTTTATAAAAATATTTGGGTTGTATCCAGGTATAGAGATTAAAGATAAAATTTCCCCATTTTTACAATTACTTATTATTACTGAACATTGATTTTTTTTTAATAGATTATATATGAATTTTTGTAAATTTAAATCTATTGATAAAGTAATATTTTTTCCAGCTTTTTCTAATTTTATATATTTTTTTTTTATAGTATTATTTTTTCCATCTATTATTTTTTCTTTATATCCATTTTTTCCATATAATATATTTTGATAATATTTTTCTATTCCTGTTTTTCCTATATAATAGTTTTTTTTTTTTTTTATTACATAACCTATTACATGAGATAAAATATCTTTATATGGATAATATCTATTATATTCACTTATTATTTTTATATTTGGAAATAATTTTTTGTATTTATAAAAAATATTTATTTCTTTTAATTTAAGTTTTTTATTTATTTTTATATTTTTATATTTTTTTTTATTTTTAAATTTAATTATTATATCTTTAATTATTTTTTTTTTAAATAAAAATATATTTTTTATTTTTTTTATTTCTTTTTTTATATTTTTTATATTTTTTCTTTTTATTTCTAAAAAATATGTTTTTTTATTATATGCTATTGGTATTCCATTTTTATCGAAAATTCATCCTCTGTGTGGTATAATTGATATTATTTTAGTGTAATTATTTTTTGCTAATATATTATAATATTTATTTTTAACTATTTGTAATATATATAAATTATATATTAAATATATTAAAAATATTGATAATATTATAAATATTATTTTAAGTCTATTTAAAAATATTTTTTTTTTATTATTTAATAAATACATGTTAAATTATAAATTATAAATTATTAATTATTTATTATAATTAAATTTATTAATAATAAAAAGTATAAATATTTATTTATGTAAAAATTATTTTATATATAATAAAATTATTTATAAATATATTAGGAATATATATGTTTAAAAATCCTATTAAAACAAAAAGTTGATCTAATTTATTAAATCATTTTAAGTTAATTAAAAATATTAAAATGATAGATTTATTTAAAAAAAATAAAAATAGATTTAAAGATTTTTCTTTAAATTTTAATAATTGTATTTTAGTTGATTATTCTAAAAATAGAATTATAGATAAAACAATTGATTTGTTTATTGATTTATTAAATGAAATTAATTTTAAAGATTATATTTTTTCTATGTTAAATGGAGAAAAAATTAATTTTACAGAAAATAAATTTGTATTAAATTTTTTGTTAAGAGATATAAATAATATTTTTGTTAAAAATAATCCTTCTTTTTTTGATATTAAAAAAGATATTGATACTAATTTAAATAAAATTAAATTTTTTGTAGATAAAATTAATAATTATTCTTGATTAGGTTTTTCTGGAAAAAAAATAAAAAATATTGTTAATATTGGTATAGGTGGGTCTGATCTTGGATCAAGAATGATTATTAAATCTCTTTCATTATATAAATATAATAAATTTCAAAATAATTTTTTTGTTTCTAATATAGATTCTACAGATATAATTAATGTTTTAAATAATATTTCTCCAGAAGATACTATTTTTATAATATGTTCAAAAAGTTTTACTACTTTAGAAACTTTATTTAATGCTAATATTGCTAAAAAATGAGTTTTAGATTTTTTTAATAATAAAAAAAATTGTTTAAATAATCATTTTATTTTGGTTTCTAGTAATTTCAATGAGGCAATAAAATTTGGTGTTAATTCTAATAATATATTTATTGTAGATGATTGAGTTGGTGGTCGTTATTCTTTTTGTTCAGCTTTTGGGTTACCTATAGCTATATATATAGGATTTGATAATTTTAAAAAAATATTACATGGAGCTAATGATATGGATATTCATTTTTTTAATTCAAATTATAAGTTTAATATTCCTGTTATATTATCTATTTTGACAATTTGATATAATAATTTTTTTAATTTTTCAAATGAAGCTATATTAGTATATAATGAAAATTTATCTCTTTTACCATTATATTTACAACAATTATTTATGGAATCTAATGGTAAATATGTTGATTACAATGGTAATTATATTAATAATTATTATACGTCTCCTATTATTTTTGGAGGTAAAGGTACTGTTTCTCAACATTCTTTTTATCAATTATTACATCAAGGTACATATATAGTTCCTTGTGATTTTTTTATAGAATCTAATAATGTTAATTCTAATAATATAAATAATTCTAATTTAAAATTAGCTTCAAATTTAATATCTCAATCTCAGTCTTTAGCTTTTGGAGATAGAGTTTTTAAAAATAGAAAGGATAATGTTTTTTTGAATAATTCTAATCTTTTTAGGTTTGTTAAATTTAAAGGTAATAGACCTAATAATGTTTTTTTAATAAAAAAAATTAATCCATATTCAATTGGAGCGATAATATCTATGTATGAACATAAAGTTTTTACACATGGTGTTATTTTAAATATATCTAGTTTTGATCAATGAGGAGTTGAATTAGGAAAAAAATTATTTAATTATATTTATCCATGTTTGAAATATAAAAATCATATTCAGAAAAAAATTTATTTAGATAGTTCTACATATAATTTAATAAAATATTTTAATAAAAATTTTTAATGTATGTTAGTATATTATTATGTCTATAAAATCTTCAAAAAAAAGAGTTTTAATAAATAGATTTTGAAAAAAAATTAATTCTATAAAAAAATCTATTTTTAAAACTTATTTTAAAAAAGTATCTTTATCAATAAAAAATAAAGATAAAAAAAAATCTTTAATAGATTTTTGTATTTTTCAATCTATATCTGATAGACTAGCTTCTAGAAATATTTTATCTTTAAATAAAGTTTCTAGATATAAGTCAAATTTAATTAAATTAATTAATAATATTGATTAATTTTTATTATATATTTAATTATTTTACATATATTTTTTATAGATATATCATTTATTCTTTTATTTAATATTTTTTTATATTTATTTTTTTTTTTTATAAATTTTTTTATATTATTTATTATTTTTTTATTTTTTTTAAAAAGAATATTATTTAATATATGTATAAATAATTTTATATTTTTTATTTTGTATTTATTATTATTAGATTTTAATTTTAAGAAAACTGAATTTACCTTTGGTATTGGATTAAAGTTTTTTTTTTTAATTGTTTTAAAAAAAATTATATTAAAGAAAGTATTTATTAGTATATTTGTTTTTGAATATTTTATATTTTTTTTGTTTATTTTTATATTTTCATATAATTCTTTTTGAATCATTATATAAATATTTTTTATTCTTGATTGATTTTTTATAAGTTTAAATAATATTTTATGTGATATATAATATGGTATATTACCTATTATATTTATTTTTTTTTTTTTATATATAGAAAAATTAAAATTTAATATATTTATATTTAGTATATTTATGTTTTTTATTTTTTTTTTTATTTTTTTTATTAATATTTCATCTATTTCTGTTCCAATAAAGTTTTTTGTATATTTTATTATTTCTTTGGTTAATTCTCCATTTCCGCATCCAATTTCTAAAAAATGTTCTTTTTTAGATGGTTTTATATATTTTATTATTTTTTTTATTATTTTTTTGTTTTTTATAAAGTTTTGTCCTATATCTTTATATATAATAGTCATGTTATTATTATTATTATTATTATTATTTTAATTATTAGATTTATATTATAATTTATAATAAATTTATTATTATATATTTTTTAATTTTATATTATAATTTTATGAGAAAATTTTTTAAGTTTTTATTTTATAGTATTGGTATTTTTATTTTTATTTTTTTTTATTTTTTATTTAAATTTATTTTTATATTTTTTTTATTTTTATTTCGTTGTTAATTTAGTTTATTAATATTTTTTTATAAATATTATTATTTTTTTATAAAGTTTTATTTTATATGTTAATGAAAATTTTTAATTACTTTTTTAGTAAAAATAATTTTTTTTTAAGTTTTTGTTATCAATATTTAATACATAAATATATTTTATATACATATATATTTATATTTTTAGTTTCTTTTATTGAATCATTAGTTTTTATTGGTTTATGTATTCCAAGTAGTTTAATTATGTTATTTATAGGTTTTATGATAGGAAAAAAAAATATTAATTTTTATATTACATATTTTTTAGTAGTTTTAGGATGTTTTTTAGGAGATTTAGTTTCTTATATTATAGGTGTTTTTTTTAGAGATTATTTTGTTTCTTTTGAAAAAAAATTTATTAATAGAAATGTATTTTTTAAATATGTATTTTCTTATTTTAAAAATAATACATTTTTATTTATGTTATTAGGTAAATTTTTAGGTCCTTTAAAATCTTTTTTATTATTTGTATCTGGAATGTTATTAATTCCTTTTAATGATATTGTTATTCCTAATTTTATTAGTATATCTGTTTGAGCTATATTATGTATAATTCCAGGTGCTTTTTCTGGAATAGCAATTAATATACCTAATAGTTGTATTTTTAATGTTTATTTATATATTTTTATATTTTTAATGTTTGTAAATATTTTTATGTTATATAATTGATATATGTTTAATAATTTTGATTTTTATTATGTTTATTTAGATAAAAAAAAATTTGTTTATTTATATATTATTTTTTCATTAATGTTATTAAATATTTTTTGAAATTTACAACGTCAATCTGTATTTTATATTTTTATTAAATTATTATATAGTTTATTTATTTTTAAATTATAAATTTTTTATTTATATAAATTTTCTTTTTTCTCCTGATCCAATTGTATTTTTAATACATCTATTACATATATTTTCATTTTTTATTTTTATTTTTTTTACATAATGCCAACATCTATTACATTTTGTTCCTTTAGTTTTTTTACATATTATTTTAAAAAAATTTTTTTTTATGTTTTCTTTTAATTTTTTTAGTTTTGTTTTTGATGTTAAAAAAAAATATTTTAATTCGTTTTTAATTTTTTTAATTTTTGTAAAGAAATTTTTTTTTGTATATAGAATAATTTCTGTTTCTAATGATGAATTTATTTCTTTATTTATTTTTTTTATTTCTATTATTTTATTTAATTTATTTTTAATTAAAATTAATTTTTCTCATATTTTTTCATTTATTTTATTATTTTTATGCAAAAAAAATAATTTATTAAATCATGTTTCATTATATAAATTTTTATTTTTTTTTCTAGGTAAATAATTTCAGATTTCTTCTGCAGTAAATGGTATTATTGGTGTTATTCATTTAGTTATTGATTCTAAAATCATTCATATTGTTGTTTGTACACTATAATAAGGTATAGTATTTTTTTTTATTGTATATTTTCTATCTTTTATTATATCTATATATAAAGAACTTAGATATTTTGTACAAAAAATATTTATTTTTTTTATTATTTTATTAAATTTAAATTTATTAAATAAGTTTATTATTTTATTTTGAGTTTTTTTTGTTTTATGTATTATTCATTTATCTATTAATAATATTTGTTTTTTTTTTATTGTTTTTTTTTGGGGGTTAAATTCATCTAAATTAGATACTAAAAATTTTATTGTATTTCTTATTTTTCTATATAATTCTACAGTTCTTAATATTATTTCATTAGAAATATGTATTTCATTTTTAAATTTTGTAGATGCTACTCATAATCTTAATATATCAGCACCAAATTTATTTATAATATTTTTTGGATTTATTGTATTTTTTAATGATTTAGACATTTTTTTTCCATTTTTATCAACTATAAATCCATGTGATATTATTTGTTTAAATGGTGCACAATTATTAATTGCTACATTTATAATTAATGATGACATAAATCATCCTCTGTATTGATCCGATCCTTCTAAATATAAATCGCTTATATTTTTTTTTTTAAATTTTGGATTAATTATTGAAAAACATGTAGCTCCGGAATCAAATCATATATCTAGTACATCAGTTATTTTATAGTATTCATTATATTTTTTTTTTAGTATTTTTTTAGTTGATGTATTGAATCAATAATTTATTCCATTTTTTTTTATTTTTTTTATTATTTTATTTATTATGTTTATTGTATTTGGATGTATTTTTTTGTTTTTTTTATTTATAAATAATATTATTGGTGTTCCTCATTTTCTTTGTCTTGATATACATCAATCAGGTCTTTTTATTATCATTTCTTTTATTTTTTTATATCCTCAGGATGGATTCCATTTTACATTTTTAATTGATTTAAGTATATTTTTTTTTAATTTATTATTTATTTTTATAAATAATTGTGGTGTTGATCTTATTATTATAGGTGTTTTATGTCTTCAGCAATGAGGATATTTGTGTATTATTTTTTCTTCTAGGATTATTTTATTTTTTTTTTTTAGTTCTTTAATTATTATTTTTTCTGATTCATATATATTACAATTATATATATTTTTTATAAAATTATATTTTATATAATTTCCTTTTTCATTTATTACATTTATTCCTTTTAGATTATTTTTTTTAGATATTAAATAGTCTTCTTCTCCATGTTCTGATGCTATATGTACTATTCCTGTTCCAGTATTTATTTTAATTTTTTTATTTAAGATTATTGGTATTTTTTTATTTGATATAGGATGATTTACTAAAATATTATTTAATTTTTTTCCGTTTATTTCTTTAATTATTTTTATTTTATTTTTATTAAATATTTTTTTTATATTATTTTTTATAATTATATATATTTTTTTATTAAATTCTATAATTGAATATAAATAGTTTGGATGTATTGATATGGCACAATTTCCAGGTATTGTTCATGCTGTAGTTGTTCATATTATTAAGTTTATTTTTTTATTTTTTATTTTTTTAAATATATTATATTTTTTTATATTTTTTATTGTAAAACATACATATATTGATTTTGATTTTTTATTTAAATATTCTGTTTCTGCATCGGATAAAGATGATTTGCAATTTATACATCAGTTTATTGGTTTATTTTTGTATTTTATTAAATTAAGTTTTATTATTTTTTTAAATACTATTATTGTATTAATAATAGTTGATGTATTCATTGTTTTATAATAATTTTTTCAGTCTGCAAATATTCCTAATCTTATAAAATCTTTTTTTTGTTTATTAATTTGTATATTTGCATATTCGAAACATTTTTTTTTAAATTCATTTTTTTTATTTTTAAAATTTGTTTTTTTTTGTATTTCTAATTCTATTGGTAATCCATGACAATCCCATCCTGGTATGTATTGTATATTATAATTCATTAGGTTTTTATATTTTAATATTATATCTTTTAATATTTTATTAAAAGCATGTCCTATATGTATTTCTCCATTAGCATATGGAGGACCATCATGGATAATAAATTTATTTTTATATTTTTTTTTTTTTTTTATTTCTATATATATATTTTTTTTTTTTCATTTTTTTATTATTTGTGGTTCTTTTATATTTAAATTTGCTTTCATTGGAAAATTTATTTTTGGCAAATTTATATTATATTTATAATTTATGTTTTTTTTTTTCATATTTATTAAAATTATTTAAAATAAAAAAATTAAAGTTATTATTATTATAGTTTTTTTTTATAAAATATTAAATTGTATATTTAAAATTTGTTTTAAAAATATTTATATATTTTAGTTGATATTTTTATGTATGTACACATATATGATTTATATATAGTATTAATTTAAATTAATATGGAGATTTATTATGGGTAAAATTATTGGTATAGATTTAGGAACTACTAATTCTTGTGTAGCTATTATGGATATTGGAAAATCTAAAGTAATAGAAAATTCTGAAGGTGATCGTACTACTCCTTCTATAATAGCTTATACTAAAAATAATGAAGTTTTAGTAGGAAAATCAGCAAAAAGACAAGCTATAACTAATCCTAAAAATACATTTTTTGCTATTAAAAGATTAATAGGTCGTAAATTTAGTGATAGTGAGGTTCAACGTGATGTTAATATAATGCCTTATAATATAGTTTCTGCTAATAATGGTGATGCTTGAATTGAAGTTAATAATAAAAAAATTTCTCCTCCACAAATTTCTGCTGAAATTTTAAAAAAAATGAAAAAAACTGTTGAAGATTATATTGGAGAAAAAATATCTGAAGCTGTTATTACAGTACCAGCTTATTTTAATGATACGCAAAGACAAGCTACTAAAGATGCTGGACGTATTGCTGGATTAGATGTTAAAAGAATAATTAATGAACCAACAGCTGCTGCATTAGCTTATGGATTAGATAAATCTAGAAATAATAATATAATTGCAGTTTATGATTTAGGTGGTGGTACTTTTGATATTTCTATTATTGAAATAGATAATATAGATGGAGAAAAAACTTTTGAAGTTTTATCTACTAATGGAGATACCCATTTAGGTGGAGAAGATTTTGATAGTAAAATTATTAATTTTTTAGTTTCTGAATTTAAAAAGGATTATAATATTGATTTATCTAATGATCCTCTTGCTATGCAGAGATTAAAAGATTCATCTGAAAAAGCTAAAATTGAGTTATCATCTTCTAAACATACTGAAATTAATTTACCTTATATTACTGCAGATTCTACTGGACCTAAACATTTAAATATTAAATTAACTAGAGCTAAATTAGAATCTTTAGTTGAAGATTTAATATTGAAATCAATAGAACCTGTTAAAATAGCATTAAAAGATGCTGATATTAATATAGATAAGATAGGTGATGTTATACTTGTAGGTGGTCAAACTAGAATGCCTATGGTTCAAAAAAAAGTAACAGAATTTTTTAAAAAAAATCCTAGAAAAGATGTAAATCCAGATGAAGCTGTTGCTATAGGTGCTGCTATACAAGGTGGTGTTTTATCAGGATCAGTAAAAGATGTTTTATTATTAGATGTTACTCCTTTATCACTTGGTATAGAAACAATGGGTGGTATTATGACAACATTGATAAAAAAAAATACTACTATTCCTACAAAACATAGTCAAATTTTTTCTACTGCAGAAGATAATCAATCAGCTGTTACTGTTCATATATTACAAGGTGAAAGAAAAAAATCTATAAATAATAAATCTTTAGGTCAGTTTAATTTAGATGGTATACAGCCAGCACCTAGAGGAATGCCTCAAATAGAGGTTACTTTTGATATAGATGCAGATGGAATATTACATGTATCAGCTAAAGATAAGAATACAGGTAAAGAACAAAAAATAACAATTAAAGCTTCTTCTGGTTTAAATGAAGATGAAATTAATAGAATGGTAAAAGATGCTGAATTAAATGTTGAATCTGATCGTAAATTTGAAGAATTAATTCAGTCTCGTAATCAAGCTGATCATTTAATACATACTACTAAAAAACAATTAAATGAATTTAAAGATAAAATTCCTGTTGAAGAAAAAAATAAAATAGAATTATCTTTAAATAATTTAGAAAAATCTTGTAAAGAAGAAAATAAGTTATCTATAGATAAAAATATTCAGGAATTAATACAATTATCTAGTAATATAGCTAAATATAGTAATGTAAACAAAGATAATAGTTGTAAAAAAAATAGTAAAGAAAGTGAAGTTGTAGATGTTAAATGTGAAGAAGTTAAAGATAAAAATAAATAATATTTATATTTTATATAAGGTTTATAAATGAATAAAAAAGATTATTATGAAATATTAGGTATACATAAATCTGCTACTGATATAGATATAAAAAAAGCATATAAACGTCTAGCTATAAGATATCACCCTGATAGAAATAAGGGTGATAAATCTTGTGAAGAAAAATTTAAAAAAATAAAAGAAGCTTATGAAATTTTAAGTAATAAAAAAAAAAGATCTATGTATGACCAGTATGGTCATACTGCTTTTAATCAAAATAGTGGATATAGTGATTTTACTTCTAGTTTTAGTTCTTCTGTAGATTTTGGTGATATTTTTGGTGATGTTTTTGGTGATATATTTGGATCTAGAAAATCTAAATCTAAAAAAAATGTTGGAAGTGATATTTATTATAATATAGATTTGACTTTAGAAGAAGTTTTAAAAGGTATTTCTAAAGAAATAAAAGTTTTTATAATGCAAAAATGTAGTATTTGTAAAGGTAATGGTTGTAGACCTGGAACTAATCGTAAATTATGTAATGTATGTAGTGGTAATGGTAATATAAAAACAAGTCAGGGATTTTTTACAATACAGCAAACTTGTCCTAATTGTAATGGTGAATGTTATATAATTAAAAATGTTTGTTATATATGTAGAGGTTCTGGAACTGAAAAATCTTTGAAAAAATTTTTTGTTAAAATCCCATGTGGAGTTAAAAATAATGATCAAATAAGAATTTCTGGTAAAGGTAATTATGGTGGTGTAAATTCTATACCTGGTGATTTATATATAAAGGTTAAAGTAAAAAAACATAATATATTTAGTAGAGATAAAAATGATCTTTATTGTGAAGTTCCTATAAATTTTTCAATGGCTGCTTTAGGTGGAATAATAGAGATTCCTACTTTAGAAAATAAAATAAGAATAAAAATTCCTGCAGAAACTCAAACAGGTAAATTATTTCGTATAAAAAATAAAGGTATAAAATCATATAATAGTAATATTTATGGTGATTTGTTATGTAAAATATTAATTGAAACTCCTGTTAATTTAAATGAATATCAAAAAAAATTATTGTATGATTTTGGGGTTAGTATATCATCTTCTAATAATAAAAATAGTCCTAGATATAAAAATTTTTTTAATAATATTAAAAAATTTTTTAATTATTTTAATTAATTATTGGATATTTTTTACATATTTTAATTATTTTTTTTTTTATATTTTTTATAATATTATAATTATTTATATTATTTAATATTTTGCATATTAATTTTGATATATATAGAGATATTTTTTTATTAATTTTTCTTTTACTTATACAAGATGTTCCTATTCTTATTCCTGAGGTTATTAATGGATTTTTTTTATCATTTGGTATGCAATTTTTGTTAACTATTATATTTGCAAGTGATAATCTTTTTTCTGCTTTTATACCTGTTATATTTTTATTTTTTAAATTTATTACAAATAAGTGTGTTTCTGTTCCATTTGAAATAATTTTAAATTTTTTTTTTATTATTTCTTTTGACATTATTTTTGCATTTTTTATTGTGTTTTTTTGATATTTTATAAATTTTTTTGTTAATGCTTCTTTAAAAGATATAGCTTTTGCTGCTATAATATGCATTAAAGGACCTCCTTGTGTACCTGGAAATAAAGATGAGTTTATTTTTTTATATAATTTTTTATTATCTCCTTTAGCTAAAATTATTCCTCCTCTAGGTCCTCCTAATGTTTTATGTGTTGTTGTAGTAACTATATCAGCATAATCTAATGGATTTGGATATAAGTTTGCTGCAACTAATCCTGCTATATGAGACATATCTACCATAAATATACAATTATATTTTTTTGCTATTTCTTTAAATATTTTTCAGTTACATATTCTTGAATATGAAGAAAAACCTCCTATTATTAATTTTGGTTTATTTTTTTTAACTAGATATTCAATTTCATTAAAATCTATTCTTTCATTTTTATTTAATCCATATAATATTGAATTATATATTTTACCTGAAAAATTTATTTTAGATCCATGTGTTAAATGTCCTCCATGATCTAATTTCATTCCTATTATTTTTTCTCCAGGTTTTAATATAGCATTATATACTGCGAAATTAGCTTGTGATCCAGAATGTGGTTGTACATTTATATAATTTGCTTTAAATAATTTTTTTGCTCTATTTATTGCTATTTTTTCTATTTCATCTATATATTTACATCCTTCATAGTATCTTTTTTTATAGTATCCTTCTGCATATTTATTTGTTAATATTGATCCTTGTGCTTTCATTACATTTTTACTTGCATAATTTTCTGAAGCAATTAAATTTATATTATTTTTTTGTCTTTTTTTTTCTAAATTTATTAGTTTAAATATTTTATCTATTTTTTTTTTCATTTTTTTTTTTTAAAATATATTGTGTTTGTATGTGTAGAAATTCATTTGCTATTGTTGCTGCTGTTAATGATGTTATATTAGATGGGTCATAAATTGGTGATACTTCAACTATATCAATACCTATTATATTTATATTTTTTAGATTTCTTATTATTTTTAATATTTTATTTATATTAATTCCATTTATTACTGGTGTTCCTGTTCCTGGTGCATATGATGGGTCTAAACAATCTATATCAAAACTTATATATGTTGGATTATTTTTAATATTTTTTTTTATTTTTTTTAAAATATTTTTGTGTGATGAATTATTTACTTCTTCAGAAGTTATTATTTTAAATGGATGATTTTTTTTTATATATGTTCTTATTCCTATTTGTATTATATTTGATTTAGATATTAATTTTTCTTTTTTAATTTGGTAAAAAATTGATCCATGATCAAATATATTTTTTTCATAGTATGTATCTGTATGTGCATCAAAATGTATTAAAGATATTTTTTTATATTTTTTTTTACATGCTCGTATTATTGGTAGTGTAATATAATGATCTCCTCCTAATATTAAAAAATTTTTATTTATTTTTAATATATTTAATATTTTTTTATAAATATTATAATTTAAATTTTTTATATTTCCAGTTTTATATATTAAATCTCCTCCATCTACAATTTTTATTGTTTTATTTAATTTAAAATTTCATGGTCATTTATATTTTTCTCATATTAAATGCATTGATTCTATTCTTATACTAGTTGGTGCTAGTTTACTTCCAGGTTTTCCAGTGCAAGTAATTTCTGATGGTATACCCATTATTATTATATTAAAATTATCTTTTTTTTTGTATTTTTTTTTTATAAATAAATCAAATCTCATAAATCCAAATATATTTGATATTAATGATATATCTTTTATAGTCATTTTTTTATTTTAAATATGTTTTTGATAAAAATATTTTTTTTATTTTTTTTATTATTTTATTATTTTTTTTATATTTATTTAAAAATTTTTTTATTTGATTATTTTTTATATTTGTTTTTTTAGTAACATTTATTATTGATTCATTTAAGTTTATTATTTTTTTTTCATATTTATTATTTTTTTTTATTTTTATTAAGTATGTTTGTAAATTTCCAAATAGATTATGTTTATTACTTAATATATTTTGATAAGCTCCAGTCATAAATATTCCTATAAATACTGATTTGTAATTTTTTAAATAAGGTATTTCTAATGAATTAGAAATATAATTTTTTATATTTATATAATTGTTTATTTTTCCATCAGAATCACATGTTATGTCAAGTATATTTATTTTTTGATTTTTTTTTTTTTTTAATTTTATTATAGGTAATATTGGAAATATTTGATTAGTTCCTCATGAATCTGGAATTGATTGAAATATAGAAAAATTAAGGTGAATTTTTTTTGATATATATAAATTTATATTTTTTAATATATTTTTTTTTTTAAATATTTTATATTTATATATTTTTTTTAATATTTCTTTATATATATTTTCTATTCATGATTTTTCTATTATATTATATTTACCTATTTTAAATTCGTTTTTTATTTTTTTTAAATTTTTTTTTATAAAAAAATTAGATATATATTTTTTTTTTTTAATATTTATTCATATTTTTCATATATTATTTAATATTTTATTTTTTTTTTTTATAAATATTTTTTTTATTTTAATTTTTTTATTTTTTTCAATATTATATATATTAGTTATTATAAATTCATGATGTGCTGTTATATATCTTCCTGATTCAGTTATTAAATTAGGATGTTTTATTTTATTTTTATTACATATTTTTTTTATTATTTTTATTATATATTTTATATATTTATTTATATCATAATTTATATTTTTATTATTACTATATTGTAAAGCTAATCCTCCTCCTATATCTATAATTTTAATTTTTATTTTAAATATTTTTTGTATATCTATATATAAATTTATTATTTCTTTTATATATATTATTATATTTTTTATATTTTTAATTTGTGATTCTAAATGACAATGTAAAATTTTTAAATTATTAGTTGTTTTTTTTTTAATTAATATTTTTATTATTTTTAGTATTTCATTAGATGTTAATCCAAATTTAAATTGAGATTTATTTTTTTTAGGATTTATTTCTAGATTATTTAATTTAATTCTTATTCCTATAAAAAAATTTTTTTTTTTTATATATTTTCATAGTAATTTTAATTCTTTTATTTTTTCTATTATTATATATATTTTATGTCCTATTTTTGTAGCAAGATATGCTATATACATATATATTTTATCTTTGTATCCATTACATAATATTGTTATTTTTTTATTACTATTTATAAGTATAGTTATTAATTCTGTTTTTGATCCTGATTCTAATCCAATTTTATATTTTTTATTTTTTAATATTGTTTGTATTACATAAGATTTTTGATTTACTTTTATTGGATAAATTAAAAAATATTTTCCTTTATAGTTATATTTATTTATATAATAATTAAATTTTTTATTTATTTTATTTGTTTTATCTTTTATTATTTCTGGTATACAAAATTTTACAGGTAATTTTTTTTTTATTTCATTTGTTATTATTTTTTTTATTTTTATTTTTTTTTTTTTGTTTTTTATATTTATATTTAAATTACCTTTTTTATCTATAAAAAAATATTTTTCAGATCAATTTAATTTTAAATTTTTATTTTTTTTATTCATTATATTTGAATTTTAGTTTATATTAAAATTGATTTTAACAATTATTTAGTATTAATGTATACTTAATTTATATATAATTTATTATTTGTTTGGAGATTTATAAAATGAAAATTTATTATTTTACTTCTGAATCTGTATCTGAAGGTCATCCTGATAAAATTGCTGATCAAATATCTGATGCTATATTGGATGCTTATATTGAAAAAGATAAATTTGCTAAAGTTGCTTGTGAAACTTATATTAAATCAGATTTAGTTGTTGTTGGTGGAGAAATTAATACTTCTGTATTAATAAATGTAGAAAATATTGTACGTAATACTATATATAATATAGGATATACTGATATTAAAATGGGGTTAGATGCTTATAAATGTTATATATTAAATATTTTAGGTAAGCAATCTCCTGATATAAGTATTGGTATTAATAAAGGAAATTTTGTTAATCAAGGAGCTGGTGATCAAGGAATTGTTTTTGGTTATGCTACAAATGAAACATATGTTTATATGCCAGCTCCTATATTTTATGCTCATAATTTGGTTAAGAGACAATCTTATTTAAGAAAAAAAATAAAAAATTCTTGATTATATCCTGATGCTAAAAGTCAGATAACATTTATTTATAAAAATAATTTAATATTAGGTATTGATAATGTTGTTTTTTCTACTCAACATAGTAAAGATATATCTTTAGATAAATTAAAAGAATATGTTATGGAAGAAATAATATTTAATGTTTTACCTAAAAAATGATTAAGTAATAAAACTAAATATTTTATTAATCCAACTGGTAGATTTATAATAGGTGGTCCTATGGGAGATTGTGGTTTAACAGGAAGAAAAATAATTGTTGATACATATGGAGGTATGTCTAGACATGGTGGAGGAGCTTTTTCTGGTAAAGATCCTTCTAAAACAGATAGATCTGGAGCTTATATTGCTAGATATATTGCTAAAAATATTGTTGCTGCTGGTTTGGCAGATAAATGTGAAATACAGATATCCTATGCAATAGGAGTATCTGATCCTGTTTCAGTTACAATAAATACGTTTGGAACAGAAAAAATTTATATAAAATATATATATAATGCTTTAAATATTTTTTTTAATTTAAAACCTGGTAATATAGCAAAAACATTAAATTTGCTTAGACCTATATATTTTAATACATCTTCTTATGGACATTTTGGTAGAAATGAATTTCCTTGAGAAAAAATTGATAAAATAAATGAATTAATTGAATTTAAAAATCATTATTTATAATTTAATATCATATATTTTGATTTTGGATATAATATATATATTTTTTTTTTTCATATTTTATTTATTTTTTTTTTAAGTTGTTTATTATTAACAAAATATATATATTTTTTTTTTATTAATTTTAATTTATTTATACATTTTTTAAGTGAATTAAATTTTTTAATTTTTTTTTTATTTTTAATTATTGTATATATTTTAATATTATTTATATTTTTTAATATTATTATATACATACACATATATATATATGTATATTTTGATTTTAAATAATTTATTACTATATTAGGATATGACATTTTTATTATTTTTATTTTTGGATATTTTATTTTAAATGTTTGAGCTATAATTGTAGATATTCTAATTCCTATTAAACTTCCTGGTTTTTTATTTATTATAATTATATTTATTTTTTTTTTTTTTATTTTATTTTTTTTTATTATTGATTTAATTATTTCTAGTATATATTGGTTATTTTTTTTTTTAATTATTTTTTTTTTTGTATATATTTTATTTTTATATTTTATTGATACTGAAATTAATTCTGTAGATGTTTCTATAGCTATAATGTTTTTATTTTTCATATATTAATTTTATAATATAATATTGTAAATTATGTTAGTATTTTATAATGAATAGGTTAAATTTATTAAATTTTAATGTAAATGATTTAGAAAAAAAAATTTTTTTTAAAAATAAATTTATTTATAATCAAATTATTTATTGAATATATAAAAAATTTTGTTTTAATTTTAAATATATGACTAATATTAGTATAAATATTAGAAATATTTTAAATAAAATGTTTAAAATTGATTTACCTAAAGTTGTTAGTTTTAAAAAATCTATTGATAGTTCAATTAAATGATGATTTAATGTTAATGATGATATTATAGAGACTGTATATATACCAAGTTTTGGTAGATCTACTTTATGTATTTCAACTCAAGTTGGTTGTGCTATGAAGTGTAAATTTTGTTCTACTAGTAAAGGTGAATTTAAAAGAAATTTAAGTGTTGGTGAAATAATAGGTCAAATTTTATTTGTTTGTTATTTTTTATATAAAAATAAAATGAAATGTATTACAAATATTGTAATTATGGGTATGGGTGAACCTTTATTAAATTTTTATAATGTTGTAAATTCTGTTAAAATTATGTTAGATAAAAAATTTTTTGGTTTTTCTAAAAGAAAAATAGTATTATCTACTTCAGGAATTGTTCCTTTTATATATAAATTATATAATTATATTGATATTGTTTTAGTTATTTCATTACATTCATCTAATAATAGTATAAGAAATAAAATTATGCCTGTTAATAAAAAATATGATATAATTTCTTTATTGCGAGCGGCTTTTTTTTATGTAAAAAATACTAAAGCTAGTAAAAATAAAATTAATATTGAATATTTAATGTTAAATAATGTTAATGATGATGTAATTAATGCTTATGAATTATTAAATTTGTTAAAAAATTTTCCAAGTAAAGTAAATTTGATTCCATTTAATTATATTAATAATTCATGTTTTTCTAGGAGTAGTAAAAAAAAAATGTTATTATTTTTAAATATTTTAAATAAAAATGGTATTTTTACTTCTATTAGAAATAATAGAGGATTAGATATAAATGCTTCTTGTGGTCAATTGTCAGGTGATTTAAATTAGTTTTATTATAAAATTTAGTTAAAATTAATATGAATAATATAAAGTTAGATTCTTTAGGTAAAATTTTAGTTAAAGCTCGCGAATTAATGAATTTAAAAAAAAAAGATATTGCTGATAAATTGTGTCTTAAATTAAATGTTATTGATTCTATAGAAAATGATAAAGTTCCTAATAATATATCTTTAGTTTTTTTTTGTGGGTATATTCGTTCTTATGCTCGTTTAGTTAAAGTTCCTGAAGATAAAATAATTTGTTTTTTAGATAGGTATAAATATAATGATTATTTAGATAAAAAAAATGTAAAAAAATCCTTTTATTTTAAAAATAATTGTTATTTTTATATAAAAATTTTTATTTTTATAAAATTATTTTTTTTATTGACTTTAGGATTTTTTTATTTTAAAAATAGAATTATTAATAATAATAAAGATTTTATTTTTGTAATGGAAAATGATAAATAATATAAATTATATTGTATTTATTTAGATATATTTATGTATAAATTAAAAATTAAGTCTTTAAAAGGAATGCATGATTATTTTGGTAAAGATATTTATTTATATCAATATATAGAAAAAGTATTTAAAAATTTTATTAATAAATATTCTTTTCAAGAAATAAGATTTCCTATTTTAGAAAATACATTTTTGTTTAGTAAATTTATTTTTAATAATTATAATAATAATATTTTAAAAGAAATGTATTCTTTTTTTGATAAAAAGAATTTAAATATTAGTTTAAGACCGGAAGGTACTGTTTCTTGTTTTAGAGCTTATATTGAAAATAAATTATTTTTAAATAGTTTTTTAAATAAACTATGATATATAGGTTCAATGTTTAGATATGAACGTCCTCAAAAATGTCGTTTTAGACAATTTAACCAGATTGGTTTAGAAATTTTTAATGATAATAGTTTTATTTCAAATATTGAATTATTATTAATAATTAATAATTTTTTTAAAATATTAGGAATTAGTGATTTTTTGTGTTTAGAAATAAATTGTATAGGTAATTTTGATGATAGAAAAAAATATATTTTTTATATTAAAAATAATTTTTTAGATATAATAAAAAAAAAGTTTCCATTTTTTAAAAATGATTCTAATTTTTTTAGATTTTTAGATAAAAATAATAAAAATATTAATATTTATATTCCTAATATACCTTCAATATTTGATTTTATAAATAGTAATTCTAAATTTAATTTTAATAAATTATGCAAAAAATTAGATTTACTGAATATTAAGTATATTTTTAATAAAAATTTAGTTAGGGGTTTAGATTATTATAATGATTTTGTTTTTGAATGAAAAAGTAATTTTTTAAATAAAAATATTACTATATGTTCTGGAGGAAGATACGATTTTTTAGGAAATTATTTATGTAATAAGTATATTCCTGCTGTTGGTTGTGCTATTGGTTTAGAAAGATTATTTTTTTTATTAAAAAAAAAAAATAAAAAAAAAAATAAATTTTTTAATAAAATTGATATATATATATATTCTTCTTATAATGAATATTCTAAAATGATTGGTTTAATTATTTGTGATAAAATAATTAATTCTAATATTAAATCATTAAATATATATAATAATTATTTTTTAGATAAAAAAATTAGTAAAATTATAAATTTAGTTATAAAAAAAAATATTCGTTTTTTAATTATAATAGATAGAAAAGAAATTAAAGGTAATTATATTATTTTAAAAGATTTATTTTTAAATATTCAAAAAAAAGTATTTATTTCTAATATTATAGAGAATATAATTTATTTTTTAAATAAAAGTGTTTTTTAATTTTTATTATTTATGTTTACTATAGCTATAGTAGGTAATTTTAATTCTGGTAGAACCAGTTTATTTAATTATTTTATATATAAAAAAATTTTTTATAATTTTAATAATAAAAAATGTATTTGTGATTTTAATTATGGTTTATTTGATTATAAAAAAAAATTTTTTGTTTGTATAGATACATCTGGGATTAATAATTTTAATTTTTTAAAAAAAAAAAATAATTTTAACAATAAAGATTTATTGTTAGATATTTTACAAAAAAAATTTATTTATATATTAGATAATGTTGATTTTATTTTTTTATTAATAGAATCTATTGATGTTAATTATAAAGATTTTTTTTTTTTAAATTTTTTTTTAAAATATAAAAATAAAATTTATTTATTAATATCTAAAATTGATTTATTTAAAAATTATAAAAAATATATTTATAAATTTTTATCTTTTAAAGTTAAAGAAGTATATTTTATATCTATTTATAAAGAAAATTTAATATTAAAATTAATGGATAAAATTTATTTAAAATTAACTAAAAAAAAAAAAATAAATTTTTTATTTAAAAAATATATATTATATTTTTGTATTAATTTTAATAAATATTTTTTAATTAATTTTAATTTTATAAATATTTTTTTAAATATAAAAAAAGAAATTAAATTAATAAAATTTATAAAATTAATTATTTTAGGTAAACCTAATATAGGAAAATCTACTTTTTTAAATTTTATTTCTAAAAAAGATAGATCTTTAGTTTCTAGTAATTCATATACAACTAAAGATTTTTTAATATGTAATTTATTTTTAAATAATATTATTTATTTGATTAGTGATTCTCCTGGTTTATGTAATCAACATTATGTTTATAGAAAAAAAAAATATATTTTTTTTTGAAGAAATATATTTTTTAATAATATAATTATTTATATGTTTGATATAAATATTGGTATTACTAGATTTGATTTACGTATATTAAAGTTTTTATTAAATAATGGTAAATTTTTAATATTAATTTTTAATAAATCTAATTTTTCTAATAAAGAAAAACAAAAATATAAAAAATTTTTATTTAAAAGATATGATTTTATGAAGTATATGAATATATATTTTTTTAGTAAAGATTTAAAAAAAAATAATAAAAATATTAATATTATATATAGAGATATAAATATTAATTATAAAAATATTTTTTTATATAAAATAAATAGTTTGAAATTAACTAAAATTTTAAAAAAAGCTATTGATAATTTTAATAATAAAAATATTACTTTAAATACAGTAAAATTAAAATATGCACATGTTGGTAGATATAATCCATTATTAATTGTTATTCATGGAAATAAAATAGATAAAATTAGTATTTCTTATAAAAAATATTTATTAAATTTTTATATGAAGTCTTTAAAAATTCATGGTTGTATAATTTCTTTGAAGTTTAAAGAAATATATAATCCTTTTATTAAAAAAAAATAAAAATATTTATTTGGTAATCGCTATTTTAAATATAATAGAGGAAAGTCCGGGCTCCATAGGATGGGATGCCAGATAACGTCTGGAAATATATATTAGTATATATTATGAAAAGTGCAACAGAAAATAACCGCCGAAAGGTAAGGGTGAAAAAATATCTTAAGAAAATATTATATATTATAGTAATATAATATATGTGTAAACTCCATCTGGAGCAAGGTTATAAATAAAATATTAAGTATTTTAACATTAATGTATTTATCCATACATATATTTAATTATTTTATGGTATACTGCTTGAGTTAATAAGTGATTATTAATCTAGATTAATGGTTACCTTATTGTATATTTATATACAATAAACAGAACCCGGCTTATAAATAATTATTTTTATTTGTTAATATAATTATTTTTATTAAATTATTATATTTGTAATTTTATTTTTATTATATTTTATTATAATTATATAATTTATTTTATTAAAATTATAATTTATATATAAAAAAGTTTTAATAATATATGTTGAAAATATTTAATACATTAAGTAAAAAAAAAGAAGTTTTTATACCTAGAAATAAAAATAAGGTTAATATATATGTTTGTGGTGTTACTATATCTAATTATTGTCATATAGGTCATGGTCGTACATTTTATTTTTTTGATATTTTAATAAGATATTTAATATATTTAGGATATAAGTGTAATTATATTCGTAATATTACTGATATTAGTGATAAATTAATAAATAATATAAAAAATATTGATGATTTTAAAATATTATCAAATACTATGATAAATAGTATGAATAATGATTTTTTAAATTTAGGTTTTTTAAAACCTAATTTTGAACCAAAAATAAGTGATAATATTAATTTAATTATTTTTTATATAAAAAAATTATTAAATAATAATTATGCTTTTATAGACTCATATGGAAATATTTTATATAAAAATAAAAAAAGAAATGGTAATAATTTTATATTATGAAAAATTATTAATAATAAAAATAAAGAAAATTTTTTTAGAGGATGAAATTCTCCTTGAGGAAATGGTATTCCTGGTTGACATATAGGATGTTGTGTTTTAAGTAATTATTATTTATCTAATATTGATATTCATGGTGGAGGTTTAGATTTATTATTTCCTCATCATGAAAATGAAATTTTGTTATCTGAATATATTTTTAAAAATAAAAATTTTGTAAATTATTGAATTCATTCAGGATTAGTTTTATATAATAATTGTAAGTTATCTAAATCTGTTAATAATTATTTTTTAATAAATGATATATTAAAAATGTATCATGTAGATGTTGTTAAATATTTTTTAATGTCAACTCATTATAGAAAAAAAATATTTTTTAGTTTAGATAAATTAGATTTTTATAAAACAGTAATTAATAAGTTATATTTTTCTTTAAAAGATTTAAATTTAAATATTAATTTTTTAAAAAGTGATTTAAAATATTTTATTGAATTTGATGATCGTTTTATTAAATTTATGAATGATGATTTTAATATTCCTAAAGTATATAGTATTATTTTTTATATGATTAATGAAATTAATAGACTTAAAAAAAAAAATAAATATATTTTAGCTAGTAAATTAGGTATTAAAATGTGTAATTTATTAAAGATAATAGGTTTATTAAATTCAAATATAGAAGATTATTTTAAAAATAAAAAAATTTTAGATATTAGATTTGTAAATTTTAATATAATTAATAAAATAAAAAAATTAATAAAAATAAGAAATATTGCTCGTTTAAAAAAAAGATGAAATATTGCTGATTATATTCGTAAAAGATTAAAAAAAAATAATATTTTTTTAATAGATTATAAAAAAAAAAATTTTACTGATTGATATTTAAATTAATGATTTTTTGTATATTAAAAAAATATTTTTTAATAAAATACTTATAGTCATAGGTCCAACTCCACCAGGTATAGGAGTTATATATTTTATTTTTTTAATTATTTTTTTTATATTTATATCTCCTTTTATTTTTCCGTTTTTATTTTTATTTATACCTATATCTATTATTATAGAGTTTTTTTTTATTCATTTTGTTGGAAATAAATTATATTTTCCTACTGCACTGATTAAAATATCTGCATTATTTATATGTTTTTTAATATTTTTTGTTTTTTTATTTATTAATGTTACTGTACATTTATTATTAATTAATTCCATTAACATTGGTTTTCCTACTAAGTTTGAAGATCCTATAATTACTGCATTTAAACCAATAATATTAATTTTATAATTTTTTAATAGTTTTATTACTCCATAAGAAGTACAAGGTTTTATATTTGGGTATCCTTGTGATAATCTTCCTATATTATATGGATGTATTCCATCTACATCTTTTTTTGGATTAATTGTATTTATTATTTTATTTTCATTTAAATATTTTGGTAAAGGTAATTGTATTAGTATACAATTTATTTTTTTATTTTTATTTATTCTTTTTATTGTATTTATTATTTTTTTTTCTGAAATTTTTTTTATGATTTTATATATAAAAAATTTTATTCCTGTATATTTAAAAATTTTACATTTTTTTTTTATATATATATTAGATGATTTGTTTTTTCCTATATAAATAATTATTATTGTTGGTTTTTTATTTGTTTTTTTTTTTAAAAAATATATTTTTTTTTTTATTTTTTTTTGTGTTTTTATTAAATATTTGTTTCCATATAAAAATTTATAGTTTATCATTATTGACTTATAAATTATATTAATGTTAGTATATTTTTGTTATGCGCTCTTAGCTCAGTGGATAGAGCAACAGCCTTCTAAGCTGTAGGTCACAGGTTCAAATCCTGTAGAGCGTGTTAATATTTTTAAAAAATTTTTTTTTCTAATGATACTTTTAATACTTCTTTAATATTTTTTAAGTAATATATTTTAAATTTTTTTATTATATCTTTAGATATTTCTTTTAAATTATTTTTGTTTTCATATGGTATTATTATTTTTTTAATACCTCCTTTTGATGCTGCTAATATTTTTTCTTTTAATCCTCCTATTGGTATTATTTTTCCATGTAAAGTTATTTCTCCAGTCATTGCTATATTTGATAATATTGGATTTTTTGTTAATACTGATATTATAGATGTACATATAGTTATTCCAGCACTTGGTCCATCTTTTGGTATAGCTCCTTCAGGTATATGAACATGTATATCTTTTGATTCATAAAAATTATTTTCTATTTTTAATTCTTTAGTTAATGATCTTACTACTATCATTGATATTTGTATAGATTCTTTCATTATTTTTCCTAAACATCCTGTATAAGTTAATCTTCCTTTTCCTGGTATACAAATAGATTCTATAGTTAATAATTCTCCTCCTGTTTCAGTTCATGCTAATCCTGTAGCTTCTCCTATTTTATTTTTTAATTTAGCTTTTCCAAAATTATATTTTTTTATTCCTAAATATCTTTTTATATTTTTTTTGTTTATTTTTATACATTTTTTTTTTTTATTTAGTGTTAATTTTTTTACTATTTTTCTACATATTTTTGATATTTCTTTTTCTAAATTTCTTACTCCAGATTCTTTTGTATAATATCTTATTATTTTTATTATTACGTTATTGCTTATTTTTATTTCTTTTTTATTTAAAAAATTTTTTTTTATTTGTTTTGGTATTATATATTTTTTTGATATATTTATTTTTTCTTTTTCTGTATATCCATGTATTTTAATTATTTCCATTCTATCAAGTAAAGGATTTGATATATTATTTATTGAATTTGCTGTAGCTATAAACATTACTTGAGATAAATCATAATCTATTTCTATATAGTTATCATTAAAAGAGTAGTTTTGTTCTGGATCTAATACTTCTAATAATGCTGAAGATGGATCTCCTCTCATGTTGTTTGAAATTTTATCAATTTCATCTAATAAAAATAATGGATTTTTTGTTTTTGATTTTGTTATTTTTTGTATTATTTTACCAGGCATTGATCCTATATATGTTTTTCTATGTCCTCTAATTTCAGCTTCATCATATATACCACCTAATGATATTTTTATATATTTTCTTCCTGTAGCTTTAGATATAGATTTTCCTAAAGATGTTTTTCCTACTCCTGGAGGTCCAATAAAACATAATATAGGTCCTTTTATTTTTTCTGATCTATTTTGTACTGCTAAATATTCTAATATTCTTTCTTTTACATTATTAATTCCATAATGATCTTTATCTAATATTTTTTGAGCTTCATATAAGTTTTTTTTTATTTTATTTTTTTTTTTTCAAGGTATTTGTATTAGTCAATCTATATAACTTTTTATTACTGCAGCTTCTGATGATAATGGTGACATTAATTTTAATTTTTTTATTTCTAATTTTATTTTTTTTTTAGCTTCTTTGGAAAATTTTATATTTTTTATTTTTTTTTTGATTAATTCATATTCATTTGTTATATTATTTAATTTATTTAATTCTTTTTGTATTATTTTTATTTTTTCATTTAAATAATATTCTTTTTGGTTTTTTTCCATTTGTATTTTAATTTTATTTCTTATTTTTTTTTCTATTTTAAGAATATTAATTTCAGAATTTATAGCAATCATTATATATTCTATTCTTTTATTTATATCAAATAGTTCTAATATATGTTGTTTTTCTTTTATTTTTAATGGTATATGAGTAGCTATTGTATCTGATAATTTATCTGGATCTTTTATTTTATTTAATGAATTTATTATTTCTATAGGTATTTTTTTATTTAATTTTATATATGTTTCAAATTGATTTATAGTACTTTTTATTAGAGCTATTTTTTCTTTTTTATTTATTTTTTTTATATTAATTTTTTCTATTTTTGATATAAAATATTTTCCTTTATCTTTTATTTCTAATATTTTTGCTCTTTCTATTCCTTCTACTAGTACTTTAATTGATCCATCTGGTAACTTTAATATTTGTATTATTGATGATAATGTTCCTATTTTAAATAAATCATTTATTTTTGGTTCAATTATTGATGAATTTTTTTGTGCTACTAACATAATTTTTTTATTTTGTTTCATTGATAATTCTAAACAAAATATAGATTTTTTTCTTCCTATAAATAATGGAATTATCATATTTGGATATACTATTATATCTCTTAAAGGTAAAAGTGGGATCTCATTATTTTTTTGAGATCATTTTAAATGCATAATATTTACTCCTTTATTTTTATTATTTATAATATTTCTTTTGGTATTTTTTTTTTTTTAATTATATCTTTATTTATTATAATTGTTTTTATATTTTTTTTTGATGGTATTAAATACATTATTTCTTTAAGTGTATTTTCTAAAATATTTTTTAATCCTCTTGCTCCAATTTTTTTTTTATATGCTTTATAAGATATTTCTTTTAATGAATTTTCTGTAAATTTTAAATTTATATTTTCTAATTTGAATAAATATTTATAATAATTTATTATTGAATTTTTTGGTTCAGTTAATATCTTTTTTAAAGATATCATATTTAATTCATTTATTTTTGTAATTATTGGTAATCTTCCTATAAATTCTGGTATTAATCCAAATTTTATTAAGTCTTCTTGTTCTACTTCGTTGTATATATTTATTTTTTTTTTTATGTATTTTGAATGAAATCCAATTTTATTATTTTTATATATTCTATTTTTTATTATTTTATTTATACCATTAAATGTTCCTGCACATATAAATAATATATTTTTTGTATTTATTTTTATAAATTCTTGTTGTGGGTGTTTTCTTCCTCCTTTTGGAGGAACATAAGATATAGTACCTTCTATTATTTTTAGTAATGCTTGTTGAACTCCTTCTCCTGAAACATCTCTTGTTATTGATACATTTTGTGATTTTTTTGATATTTTATCTATTTCATCTATAAAAATTATTCCTTTTTCTGTTTTTTCTTTATCAAAATTACATTTTTCAAGTAATCTTTGTATTATATTTTCTACATCTTCTCCTACATATCCTGCTTCTGTTAATGATGTTGCATCTGTTATTGCTATAGGAATATTTAATATTTTTTCTATACTTTTTATAAGAAGAGTTTTACCACTTCCAGTAGGTCCTATTATTAAAATATTTGGTTTTATGTTTGTGTTAATTTTTTTTATATTACTATTTAATATTTTATAGTGATTATATATAGTAGTTGCTAAAATTTTTTTAGCTTCATTTTGTTCTATTATATATTCATCTAATTTTTTTTTTATATATAAAGGTTTATATTTATCTGTATTAAAAATAAATTTATTATTTTTTTTTTTTATAAATTTATTAAATATATATATACATTTTTTACATATATTAATATTTTTATTTGAGATAATTTCATTATTTTTTTTATCTATTTCGCAAAATGAACATTTTTTAAATATATTATTTTTTTTTTCTATATACATATATTTTAAATTTTATTAAAAGATTTTTTATTAGTGATTATATTATCTATTATTCCATAATCTAATGCTTTTTTAGGTGATAAAAATTTATCTCTTTCTATATCTTTTTTTATTATATTTATATTTTTTTCAGTTTTTTCTGATAATAATTTTATTATTTTTTTTTTTATTTTTATTATTTCTTTTGTTTGTATTTCTATATCTGTAGCTTGTCCTTTAAAATTACCTAAAGGTTGATGTATCATAATTCTAGAATTTGGAAGACTAAATCTTTTTTTTTTTTTTCCACATGCTAATAATATTGAGGCCATAGAACATGCTTGTCCAATACAAATAGTATTTATATCTGAATTTATAAATTCCATTGTATCGTATATTGACATTCCAGATGTTATTATACCTCCTGGAGAATTTATATATAAATATATATCTTTATTTTGATTTTTTGATTCTAGATATAATAATTGTGATATTATTGAGGAGGACATATTATCATCTATATATCCTGTTAAAAATATTATTCTATTTTTTAATAATTTATCATAAATATGAATATAATTTTTTTCGTTATACATGTTTGATTATTTTATTTTTTTTTATATATATTTATTTTTAATATATATATTATGTATTATTTTATTGATTAATTTATAACTATTTAAGTATCCAAATTTTTTTGATAGTAAAATACTTTCATTTATTATTACTTTATATGGTAATTTTTTATTTATTTTTAGTTCATATATTGCTATATATAATATAGCATATTCTATATTTCCTATATATTTTGTTTTTTTATAAATATTAGATGAAATAATATTTTTTATATATTTTATATTTTTATTTATTCCTTTTATTATTTTTTTTAAATATAATAAATCTATTTCATTAAATATTTTTGGTTTTATTTTTTTAAAATCTTTTATTTTTTGTTTTATGTTTTTTTTGTATTTAAATATTTTTCATGAATATATTATTTGTATTGCTACTTCTCTTGTTTTTTGTTTTTTTTTGTAATTCAATTTATATCCTTTATTTTATTTATTATGACGAAATATTATTCTTCCTTTTTTTGTATCATAAGGTGTAATTTCTACTGTTACTTTATCTCCGGTTAATATTCTTATATAATTTTTTCTTATTTTTCCTGATATATGAGCTATTATATTATAGCCATTTTCTAATTTTACTTTAAATGTTGTATTAGGTAAAGTTTCTAATACAATTCCTTTTATTTCTAAATTTTTGTTTTTTTTCATATTTTTATTTATTTTTTTTTTTCTAGATATTTTATTACGTCTAATGCTGCTATACATCCTGAAGATGATGCTATTATTGCTTGTTTATATTGTTCGTTTGTTACATCTCCAGCTGCAAATATTCCTTTTATATTTGTCATTGATTTATATTTATTTTTTTTATAGTTTATTTTTATAAAATTATTTTTATCTAATTTTATAATTTTTTTAAATATTTTAGTATTAGGTTTGTATCCTATAAATATAAATAATCTAGATATATTTATTATTTTTTTTTTTTTTTTTATATTTGATTTTATTTCTATATTTTTAATTTTATTATTTGTATAATTAATTTTTTTTAGTAAATAATTTCTTAAAAGTATTATTTTACCTTCTTTTATTTTTTTTTTTATTTTTTTTATTAAATATTTTTCTGAAGTAAAATAATTTTTTCTATGAATAAGAAATATTTTTTTTACTATTTTACATAAAAATAATGTTTCTTCAATTGCTGTATTACCTCCTCCTATTATAGCAATTATTTTATTTTTATAAAAATATCCATCACATGTTCCACATGTGGAAATTCCTTTTTTGTAAAATTTATTTTTTATTTTTATTTTTTTTGATTTTAATCCTGTTGCTATTATTATTGTTTTTGATATATATGTATTATATATTCCTTTTAATATAAAGGAATTATTTTTAATTTTTAAATTAATTATATTATCATTTATTATATTAGTTTTAAATTTTAATGTTTGTTTTTTTATATTTTTTATTATATTATATCCAGTTATTCCTTTATATTCTCCTGGTCAATTATCTATTTTTTGTGATTCTATTAATTGTCCTCCTAATTTGTTTCCTGTTATTAATATAGGTTTTAATTCAGCTCTACTTAAATATATAGAGGCTGTTAGTCCTGCTATTCCGGATCCTATTATTAAAACTTTATTTTTTATCATTATTTTATTAATATTTAAATTTATTTTAATTTATATATATATTATTATGAATTTATTATATATTAATTATATTAATTAGTAATTATGTTTTTAATTTTTTTAGATTATATTTATGTTTAATATGAAATTTTTTTTGAAAAATATTGATTTTTTTATTAAAAAAATAAAAATTAGAGATAAAGATTTTGATTTTAATTTTTTTTTTAAGATTTTTTATAGATATAAATTTTTAAAAAGTAATATAGAATTTTTGCAAAATAAACGTAATTTTTTTATTAAAAAAGCTTTTTTTTATAAAAATAAAAAAAATGATTTTTTATATATAAAATATTTTTTAAAATTAATTAAATTTAATATTATTTTTAATAAAAAAATTTTTATAAAAATATTTAATATTTTTAATAAAATTTTTTTATGTTTGCCTAATATTCCAGATGATAGTGTTCCTATAGGAATTAATGATACTTTTAATAAAGTTTTATATAAATGAGGAAATATTAAATCTTATAAATTTAAATTAATTGATCATGTTAAATTTGAGAAAAAGAATAATTTAATTAATTTTAGTGATGCTTGCATGATAAGTGGTTCTTGTTTTTCTATTCTTAAAAATGATTTTGCTTCTTTATATAGAGCTATTTCTCAATTTATGATTGATATTCATATTAAAAATAATTATTCTGAAATGTATGTTCCTTATATAGTTAAAGAAGAGTGTTTATATAATACAGGACAATTACCAAAATTTAAGAATAATTTATTTTATGTTTATTCAAATAATTATAAAGATAAATTAGTTTTAATACCTACTTCTGAAGTATCTTTAGTTAATTTATGTAGAAATAAAATATTTAATGAATTAGATTTGCCTATTAAATTTGTTTCTAATACTCCTTGTTTTCGTTTTGAATCTAAATCTTATGGATATAATAATAGAGGTTTGATAAGATTAAATCAATTTGATAAAGTTGAGTTAATTCAAATAGTTAAACCTGATAAATCGATGGAATATTTAGAAGAGTTAACTATGGATGCTGAATTTATTTTAAAAAAATTAAATTTACCTTATAGAAGAGTTTTATTATCTTCTGGTTCTATGAGTTTTAGTTCTTCTAAAACATATGATATTGAAGTATGATCTCCTATAAGTAAATCATATATAGAAGTTTCTTCTTGTTCTAATACTCTTGATTTTCAATCTAGAAGACTTAATATTAAATATAGAAATGTTAAATATAAAAATAAAATTTTTCCTCATATTTTAAATGGTTCTGCATTAGCTATAGGGAGAACTTTTGTTGCAATAATAGAGAATTATCAAATAAATAAAAATACTATTGAAATTCCTGATGTTTTAGTTCCATATATTAAAAAAAAAAAGATTTTTTTAAATTAAATTTATATTTATGTTTATTAAATTTTCTGTTGCTCCTTTATTAAATTATACAGATAAACATTGTCGTTATTTTTATAGTTTATTTACTAAATATATTAGATTTTATACTGGAATGATACATGTATCTTCTTTTTTTAGAAGATTTAGTAAAAATAAATTATCTTATAATATTTTATATAATAATAGATGAACAGCAATACAATTTTGTGGAAATAATTATCTTAATTTTTATAATTGTTCTAAAATATCTTTTAATTTAGGATTTAATGAAATTAATTTAAATGTTGGTTGTCCATCAATTAATGCTAAAAATGGTAAATTTGGTTATTTTTTGAATGATTTATCTAAGATAATAGATTGTTTGAATTATATTAAATTAGGTTCTCCTGATGTTGTTTTATCTATTAAACATCGTATTAATAAATTATATTCTTATGAAAAAATTTTGGATTTTGTAGGAAATATATCTTTATATACATCTTGTAATATATTTATAATTCATGCTAGAACTATTTTAAATAAAAATTTTAATACTAAATATAATTTATATACTCCTATTATGTATAATATTGTTTATAAATTAAAAAAAGATTTACCTCATTTAAATATTATAATTAATGGTGATATAAAAGATATTATATCTATAGATAATCATTTAAAATATGTTGATGGGATTATGATTGGTAGAGGTATTTATTATAATCCTTTAATTTTATTTCAAATAGATAATTATTTTAAAAATAAAAAAATTATTTTAGATAATTTTTTAATTAATAATGATAAGTCGTTTTTTAATAAAAAGTTTATTTTAAAAATAAAAAATATATTTTTAAATTTATATAAATATATTAAAAAAAATATTATTATAAATAAAAATTTTAATCCTATTTCTGTTTTAAGACATGTTATATATATGTTTAGAAAATTTAAAAATTCTTCTTTTTATCGTAATAGAATTATAAAATCTTCATATATTTTTAATAGTTTTAAAAGTTATAGTGATTTTGAATATTTTTTATTTAAAGATTTATTAAATTAATTAATTTTTAAAATTATTTTTTTGCTACATTTAAAGTATATTATATGATTTTTTTTTTTTTTTAAATAAAATTTAAAATTTGTTTTTATATTTTTTTTATATATATTAAAATATCCGAAATTTTTTATTTTTATTTTTTTTTTGTTTTTTAAACTTATTTTAATAAATTTTATTAAATTATTTATTATAATTATTATATTTTTTTTTGTAATATTTTTATTTTTTTCTTTTATTTTTTTTGTTAATAATATTTTATTGATCATTATTTATTTATTTTAGCTTTTTTAAAAGCTTCTATCATAGTACTAAAACATTGTTTTTTATTTTTTTTTATTTTTTTTATATTTTTTTTATTTATATATATATTTAAATTAATAATTCTTTTTTTTATATCTATATCTATTATTTTATTTTTTAATTTATCACCTATTTTTATATTTTTTATTAGTTTTTTATTTTTTTCTTTATTTATTTTTATATATCCTTCTATTTTATCTTTTAATATTACATATATATATTTTTCATTAATTTTAATTACTTTTGTTTTTATTATTTTATTTTTTTCTTTTATTTTTATGTATTTTTTTAAAGGATCCTCTTGTAGTATTTTTACACTTAAAGATATTCTTTCTTTATTAGAATCAATTTGTATTATTGATGCTTTAATTTTTTCTCCTTTTTTATATTTATTTTTTATTTCTTTTTCATTTAGTTTAAATCATGATAAATCAGATAAATGTATTAATCCGTCTATATTATTATTTATTTTTAAAAATATTCCAAAATTTGTTATAGATTTAATAATACCAGTTATTATATCTCCTTTTTTATGTTTTTTAATAAATTCAATTCATGGATTTATTTTACATTGTTTAATTCCTAATGATATTCTTCTTTTTTTTTTATCTATATTTAATATTATTGCTTTTGTTATATCTCCTATTTTAAATATTTTAAATGGATTTATATTTTTATTTTTTCAGTCCATTTCTGAAATATGTACTAGTCCTTCTATACCTTCTTCTATTTCTATAAAACATCCATAATCTGTTAAATTTGTTATTTTTCCTTTTATTTTTGTTTTTGTTGGATATTTTTTATTTATTTTATTTCATGGATCTTTTGTTAATTGTTTTAATCCTAAAGATACTCTAGTTTTTTTTTTATCAAATTTTATTATTTTAGTTTTAATTTTATCTCCAATATTTATTATTTCTTTTGGATGTTTTATTCTTTTTCATGATATATCTGTTATATGTAGTAATCCATCTATTATTCCTAAATCTATGAATGCTCCATAATCAGTTAAATTTTTTACAATTCCTTCTAAAATTGCTCCTTTTTTTATATTTTTTAATAGTTTTTTTCTTTCTTCATTATTTTCACTTAGTATTACTGCTTTTCTTGATAAAACTATATTATTTTTTTTTTCATCTAATTTAATTATTTTAAATTCTAATTTTTTTCCTTGTAGGTTTAATGTGTTTTTTATTGGTTTAATGTCTATTAGTGAACCTGGTAAAAATGCTTTTATTCCTTCTATATCTACAGTTAATCCACCTTTTACTTTTCCATTTATTATTCCTTTTATTATTAAAGAATTTTTATATGATTTTTTTATTATATTTCATATTTCATATTTTTTTGCTTTATCACGAGATAATATTGTTTCTCCTCATTCTCCTGCTATTTTATCTATTGATAATTCAACTATATCATTTTTTTTTATATTTGTTTTTCCTTCAGAATTTTTAAATTGATCTATTGGTATATATGATTCTGATTTTAATCCTGCATCTATTATTACAATATTATTTTTTATTTTTATAATTTTTCCTTTTATTATAGACCCAAGTTTAATATTTTTTTTTATTGATTTTTTGAATAATTTTTTAAATGATTCATTCATATTATTATAAATAATTTATTATTATTAGTTTTAAAAATTAATATCATCAAAATCCATTGATAATTCTTCTTTATCAGAAGAATTTTTTATTTTTGTTATTTTTGTATTATCTTCTTCTTTTTTTTTTAAGTAATTTTTTTTTTTATTTATATTATTTTTTTTTTTTCCTAATATTTGCATTGTTCCATTTATACTAACTATTATTTCTGTTGTATATCTTTCATATCCTTTTTTATCTTGTCATTTTCTAGTTTGTAATGATCCTTCTATGTATACTTGTGATCCTTTATTTAAATATTCTGCTGCTATTTCTGCTAATTTTCCAAATAAAACTACTTTATGTCATTCTGTTTTTTTTTTATTTTCTCCTGTATTTTTGTCTTTTCATGTACTTGATGTAGCTATACTTAAATTTACAACTGTATTACCATTTGTTGTATATCTTATTTCTGGTTTTTGACCAAGATTACCTATTAATATAACTTTATTTATTCCTTTATTAGCCATGTTTAAATTTAATATTAAATTTATAGAATTATTTTTTCAATTATAAATTAAATGTTTATAAAAATATATATTAATTATTTTATTTATTTTAGTTATATTCGTTAGGAGCATAATTATCAAATCTTGATATGTTTCCATTAAATGTTAAATAAATTGTTCCTGTTGGACCATTTCTTTGTTTTCCTATTATTATTTCTGATATACCTTTCATATTTGAATTTTCTTTATATAATTCTTCTCTATATATAAATATTATTAAATCTGCATCTTGTTCAATGGATCCTGATTCTCTTAAATCTGAATTTATTGGTCTTTTATCTATTCTTTGTTCTGATGATCTATTTAATTGAGATAATACAATTATTGGTATTTTTAATTCTTTTGCTAATAATTTTAATGATCTTGATATATCTGCTATTTCTAAAGATCTATTTTCAAGATATGTAGATGATTTCATTAATTGTAGATAGTCTATCATTACTAAACTTAATCCATTATTTTCTTTATATATTTTTCTTGTTTTTGATTTTATATTTGTTGGTGTTATATTACATGAATCATCTATAAAAATATTTTTTTTTTTTTCTAATATATTAATTGTATTTATTATTTTTTTTCAATCATTATTATTTAGGTTTCCTGTTTTAATTTTTTTTTGTTCTATTCTTGATAATGAAGAAATTATTTTTGTTATTATTTGTTCTGATGACATTTCTAATGTAAATATTAGTACGGGTTTTTTATTATTTATTGATATATTTTCACATATATTTATAGCTAATGTTGTTTTACCCATTGATGGTCTACCGGCTATAATTATTAAATCTGAATTTTGTAATCCTGATGTTTTTTTATTTAAATCTATAAAACCAGTATCTTTTCCTGTAATTTCATATGTTGGGTTATTATATAATTTTTTTAATTTTTTTTTTGTTTTTTTTAGTATTGTATTTATGTTTTTTGGTGTATTATTATTATATAAATTTTTTTCTGATATTTTTAGTATTTTTGATTCTGCAAAATCTATTATATTTTTTATATTTTTTTCTTTAGGATTAAAACTTATTGTTATTATTTTATTTGCTGTATTTATTATTTCTCTTGTTATAGATTTTTCTTTTATTATTTCTGCATAATATTTAATATTTGTTATATTAGGTATATTTTGTGATATTTCTACTAAATAATTAAATCCTCCTATAGATTTTAATTTTTTTTTTTTTTCTAATGATTCTGATAATGTTATTAAATCTATTGGTTTATATGATTCAAATAATTTTTGCATTTCTATAAATATTAATTGATGTGATTTATAAAAAAAATCTGAATAATTTATTATTTCAAATATATCTTCTCATTTTTTATTATTTAACATTAATCCTCCTAATACTGATTGTTCAGATTCCATAGAATAAGGAGGAATATGTAAATTTTTTTTAAATTCATTAAATAATATTTTTTTATTTTTTTTTATATTCATATTATTTTATTTTATTTTTATATTTATATTGTTATTATAATTTTATTTTTTATTTTATTTTATTTTTTTGTATAAAAAAATATTATTTGATTTTGTATTTTTTTTTTTTATAATTATTCATTTTTTTGATATTTTAATTTTATTATTATTATTTGTTTCTATATATATTAATGTTTTTTTTTTACATAATTTATTTTTTTCAATATTATATATAGTTTTATTTATTAAATCTTTATTATTATAAGGTGGATCTATAAATATTATATCAAATTTGATTTTATTTTTTTTTTTTAATCATACTAATGAGTTTATATTTATTAATTTATATTTTTTTTTTTTTATTTTTAAAAAATTATTTTTCATATTTATAAATATTTTAAAATTTTTTTCTAAAGATATAACATATTTAGCTCCATTTGATATAGCTTCTATTCCTAATGATCCTGATCCAGCAAAACAATCTAAACATATTTTATTTTTTATATTTGGATTTAGTCATGAAAATAATGTTTTTTTTATTTTAGACATTGTTGGTTTTAATATATTTTTGTTTATTATTTTTATTTTCATTCCTTTATATTTTCCATATGTTATTTTTATATATTTTTTTTTTTTCATATTTTATTTTTTTTTTATATATATAAATCTCTTTTATTTAATGTTTTTTTATATTAAAATATTTTGTATATTTATTTATTTATATATTTTTATATTTATTATATTTTAATTTTTAATTTTTATTATATTATATTATTTAGTTATAGTAATGAGTATTATGGATTCTAGTTTTTTAAGTTTTAATAGTTTAAATTCTTATATATATAAAATTAATTTATGACCTGTTTTATCTTTAGAAAAAGAACATAAATTAGTTGATAGATTTTATTATTCAGGTGATTTAAAATCTGCAAAAAAATTAATTTTGTTTCATTTAAAATCTGTTATATATTTAAGTAAAAATTATTCTGGTTATGGTTTATCACAAGCTGATTTAATCCAAGAAGGAAATATTGGTTTAATGAAAGCTGTTAGAAAGTTTAATCCTTTTTTTGGTGTTAGATTAATATCTTTTGCTATTCATTGAATAAGAGCTGAAATACATAATTATATTTTAAAAAATTGGAAAATAGTTAAGATAGCTACAACAAAATCACATAGAAAATTATTTTTTAATTTAAGAAAAATAAAAAAAAATATAGGTTGATGTTCTAAAAATGAAGTAAAATTTGTTTCTAAAAAATTAAATGTTTCAATTAAAGATGTTTTAGAAATGGAATCTAGAATGTTTTCTAAAGATATTATGATTGATTTTCCACAAAAAATTAATAATAAATTTAAAACTACTTTTAGTTTAGTTGATAAATATTCTGATTTTGCTAATAGTTTAGAAATAATTAATTGAAGAAAATATATTACAGCTAAACTTAAATTAGCTTTAAATTTATTAGATAAAAGAAGTAAATTTATAATAGTTTCTAGATGGTTAAATAATAAAAAAAAAGTTACTTTAAAAAAGTTAGCTGATTATTATCAAGTTTCAGCTGAAAGAATTAGGCAATTAGAAAAAACAGCTATGAAAAAAATAAAAATTGTTTTACAAAAAAAATAGTTTATTAATATAATTTATAGGTTTTTTGTGACTACTATATTAAGTGTTAGAAAAGATAATTTAGTTGTTATGGGTGGAGATGGTCAAGCGACATTTGGTAATTCTATAATGAAAAGTAATGTAAAAAAAGTAAGGAGGTTATATTTTAATAAAGTTTTAGCTGGTTTTGCGGGAGGAACAGCTGATGCTTTTACATTATTTGAATGTTTTGAAAAAAAACTTGAAATGTATCAAGGACATGTTATTAAATCTGCTGTTGAATTAGCTAAAGATTGAAGAACTGATAGAACATTAAGAAGATTAGAAGCTTTGTTGGCAATTACAGATATTAAGTATTCTTTAATAATTACAGGAAATGGTGATATAATTCAACCTGAAAATAATTTAATTGCTATTGGTAGTGGTGGATGTTATGCTCAAGCTTCAGCTAGAGCTTTATTAGAAAATACTAATTTAAATGCTCGTATTATAGTGGAAAAATCTTTATCGATATCGGCAGATATATGTTTATATACTAATCATTTTTTTACTATTAAAGAATTAAATTATTAATTTTATTGGATAAATTAAATGTATAAAGAAATGACTCCTAAACAGATTGTTAATGAATTGAATAAATTTATTATAGGTCAAGATAATGCTAAAAAAGCCGTAGCTATAGCTTTAAGAAATAGATGACGTAGAATGCAATTAAATGAATATTTTAGAAATGAAATTACTCCAAAGAATATATTAATGATAGGTCCAACTGGAGTTGGTAAAACTGAAATAGCTAGACGTTTAGCTAAATTAAGTAATTCTCCTTTTATAAAAGTTGAAGCTACAAAATTTACTGAAGTTGGTTATGTAGGTAAGGAAGTTGATTCTATAATTAGAGATTTGGTAGATTATGCTGTAAAAATGATAAAAATTAAGCAATTAAAAGTTAATTCTTTAAAAGCAAAAAGATTAGCAGAAAATAAAATTTTAAATATATTACTTGTTAATTTAGAAAAAAAAATAGATAAAAAAGATGATCAACAATATATTATGACTAAGGAATCAATTTTAAATAAATTACGTAATGGTGATTTAGATAATCAATATATAGATATTGATATTAATGTTCCTACTTTAGGAATAGAGATTATGTCTCCTCCTGGAATGGAGGAAATGACTAATCAATTACAGTCTATTTTTAAAAATATTAGTGGTAGAAAAAAAAAAATTCGTAAATTAAAAATTAAAGATGCTTTAAAAATATTAACAGAAGAAGAATCTGCTAAATTAATAAATTATGATGATTTAAAAAGAAAAGCAATTGATTTAGTTGAACAACAGGGTATTGTTTTTATTGATGAAATAGATAAAGTTTGTAAAAGAGGTGAATCTTCTGATGCTGGTATTTCTAGAGAAGGTGTTCAAAGAGATTTATTACCTTTAGTTGAAGGTTGTACTGTTTCTACTAAGTATGGTGTTGTTAAAACAGATTATATATTATTTATAGCTTCTGGGTCATTTCAATTTTGTAATCCTTCTGATTTGATTCCTGAGTTACAAGGAAGATTACCTATAAAAGTTGAGTTAAAAGCTTTAACTACTTATGATTTTGAAAAAATATTAGTTGAACCTGATGTTTCTATAACTTTACAGTATAAAAAGTTATTAGGTGTTGAAGGTGTAGATATTAAGTTTACTAATGATGGTATAAAAGCTTTAGCTAAAATTTCTTGAAAAATTAATGAAACAACTGAAAATATAGGAGCTAGAAGGTTACATACTGTATTGGAGAAATTAATGGAAGATATATCATATAATGCTAATGAATATTATAATAAATCTATTATTATAGATTCTAATTATGTTAAATCTAAATTAGATAGTTTTATTATTAATGAAGATTTAAGTAAATTTATATTATAATTATTTATTTTTAATAATTTATATAAAAAATAAATTTTTGTATTTTTTATTTTTTTTTTATTATTATAATAATATTTTTTGTTTTTTTATATATATATTATATTTTTAAATATTTTTATTTAATGTTTTATTTTTTTTAGTTTTGATATTTATTTATTTTTTATAAATTATATATTTATTATTTATATATAATATAATATAATTATTTTATGAAAAAATATATTTGAAATAAAAAAATAGCTATTAAATTGGCTTTAAATGAAAATATTATATTAAATAATTTTCATTGAAAAATAATTTATTATGTTAGAAATTTTTATTTTAAAAATAAATTATTACCTAATATAAGAAATATTTTATGTTTTTTAAATAAAAAAAAAGTTAATTTTGATAGTATATTTTTATTTAAATTGTTTCCTAAAGGTATTATTAAACAATGTAGTAAAATTGCTTGTTTACCTGAAAATGTTAGTTGTTTTTAATATAAATTAATTTTAGTATAATTTTATGAAAAAGAAAATACATCCTTTATTATTTTCTATAAAAGTTAGTTGTGCTTGTGGTAATATTATTAATATAAAATCTGTTTTAAATAAAAATTTTTCTATAGATATATGTTATAAATGTCATTCTTTTTATACAGGAAAACAAAAAATTGTAGATAAAAAAGGAAGAATGAATATTTTGAGAAAAAGATTTGATAAAATTAATTTTAAATTTTAAAATTTATATTTTTTTAATATTTATTCCTAATTTTTTAAATTTTTTAAATACATTTTCATATCCTCTATATATATAATTATAATTATTTATAATAGTTTTTCCTTCTGCTATACAACCTGCAATGATTAGACTTATTGTTGATCTTAAATCTGTTCCATTTATATTTTTATTTCCATATATTATTTTTTTTCCTTTACAAAATAATATATTATTTTTTATATTTATATTTGCTTTCATTTTTTTTAATTCTAAAGCATGTGAAAATCTATTTGTAAATATATTTTCTTTGATTATACTATTTCCATTAGATATACAGTTTAATACTGTAAATTGTGGTTGTAAATCTGTTGGAAAATGTGGATATGGATTAGTAATTATATTTAACGAATTTGGTCTTTTATTTTTCATATCTAAACTTATAAAATCATTTCCTAATTTTATTATAGCTCCACATTTTTTTAATTTTTTTATTAATGATTTTAAAAAAAAATAATTTGTATTATAACATAATATTTTACCTATAGAAGCAGCTGCTGCTATTAAATAAGTACCTGTTTCTATTCTATCTGAAATTATTGTATATTTACCTCCTTTTAATTTTTTTACTCCTTCTATTATTATTTTATTTTTATTTTTTTTTATTTTTGCTCCTATTTTATTTAAGAAATTTATTAAATCATCTATTTCTGGTTCTTGAGCGCAATTATATATTATTGTTGTTCCAATTATTAATATTGAAAGTAATATTGTTGTTATTGTAGCTCCAACACTTATTTTATTAAATTTTATTTTTTGTGGAGTTAATTTTTTTTTTATTTCTATATTTATATTTTTTTTATTTATATTTATTTTTGATCCAAATTTTTTTCATACATATATATGTAAATTTATTGGTCTTTTTCCTATATTACAACCTCCAGGTTTATTAATTTTTATTTTTTTTTTTCTTATTAATATTGGACTTACTAATCAAATTGATGCTCTTATTTTATTTATTAATTTTGGTTGATATGTATTATCATTTATATATTTTGAGTTTATTATATAATCTTTTTTTTCTTTTTTTATTTTAACTCCTATTTTTTTTAGTAATTTTATAGTTATATTTATGTCTTTTAAATTAGGTAAATTTTTTATTTTTATATTCTCTGAACTTAATAATGTAGAAAATAATATTGGTAAAGCTGAATTTTTTGATCCAGATATATTAATATCTCCTGATATAATGTTAGGTCCATTTATTATTATTTTTTTTTTTTTCATTTTATGTTTTTATTAGTTTTAATATTTTTATTAATTCTTTAGTTTTTAGTGAAGAATTACCTATTAATAATCCATCTATATTATTATTGTTTATTATTTCATTTGCATTTTTATAATTAATTGATCCTCCATATATAAATTTTATTTTTTCTTTATTTTTTTTATATATATATTTTTTTATACTTTTACATATTTTTATTATATGTTTTATATTTGCTATTTTTCCTGTTCCAATAGATCATATTGGTTCATATGCTATAATTATGTTTTTTGTTGATATTTTATTTTTTATTATTGTATTTTTAATTTGTAATTTACATATATCTATACTTTTTTTATTTATATAATTATTTATATTTTCTCCAATACATATTATTGGAATTATATTATTTTTTTTAGATATTATTATTTTTTTTGTTATGTTTTTATTATTTTCATTATGATTTATTCTTCTTTCTGAATGTCCTATTATTATATATTTTATTTTTAAATCTTTTATCATTAAAATTGATGTTTCTCCTGTAAATGGTCCTTTTAAATTAATATCTATATTTTGACATGTTAATGATATTTTTTTATTTATTTTTTTTTTTAAATAATATAAATATATTGTTGGTGGTGATATTGATAATTCTATTTTTTTAAAATTATTTATTTTTTTGTTTATTTCTTTTGAATATTTTTTTATAAAACTTTTATTTCCATTTAATTTTCAGTTAGCTATTATTATTTTTTTCATTTTTTTTTTTTTTTTTTTTAAATATTTAAAATATATTTTATATTATATATAATATAATATATATTTATAATATATATATTAATAAATAAATGAGTTTATATTATGAATTATTTTCATAAACCTCCCTTTTTAAGTAGAATAAAAGATTTTTTAAATATTAAAAAAAATGGAGTATATATAGATTGTACTTTTGGTTGTGGAAGTTATTCAAAAGAAATTTTAAATAATTTATGTAAAGATGGAAAAATTTTTTCTTTTGAATTAGATCCTAAATCTTTTTTTTTAGGTAAAAATTTAATAAATGATAATCGTATTACATTAATTAATGATAATTTTGTTAATTTAAGAAAATATATTCATAATTTTAATTTATTAAATAAAGTTGATGGAATTATATTTGATTTAGGTATATCTAGTTATCAGCTTAATGATAGTAGTAGAGGTTTTTCTTATTTAATAAATGGTCCATTAGATATGCGTATAAATCAAAATTTTGGATTTTCATTAAAAGAAATATTATTTAGATCTAAAAAAAAAGATATTTTAAATATTATTAGAAAATATGGAGAAGATTCTTATGCAAAAAAAATATCTGATAAAATTTATTTTTATAAAAAAATAAATAAATTAAATAATACTTTTGATTTATCTAAAATAATTGATTCTGTTATAAGAAGGAAAAATAATTTTAAAAATAAATCTAGAATTTTTCAATCTTTTAGGATTTTTATAAATAATGAATTAGAATTTTTATCAAAAGGATTAGAAGAATCTTTAAAAGTTTTATCTAAAAATGGAAGGATAGTTGTTGTTAGTTTTCATTCTTTAGAAGATAGGATAGTAAAAAATTTTATTAAAAATAAATCAATTAATAGTAATTTATTTTTATCTAAAGTACCTTTAACTAAAAATCAAATTAATAAATTAAATCCTGTAAAAATAATTAATTTAGGTAAATATAAACCTTTTTTACAAGAAATTAATGATAATAATAGAATAAGAAGTGCTATATTAAGAGTTGCTAAAAAAATATAGTTTATAAATATAATTTATTATTTTTTTATAAGAGGTTTTTTTGAAAAAAAAAAATATAAATGTTTTTTTATCAAAATATTTTAATTATTTAAAATTACCTAATATTTATATATTAGATATAAAATATGATAGTCGTTTAATAAAAAAAGGTGATTTATTTATAGCTATAAAAGGTTTTAGTTTAGATGGTAGAACTTTTATTTTTAATGCTATATATAATGGTGCAGTTTCTATTTTAACTTATTCAGATATTAAAAATAAATCGTATTATTTTTATAATACGAAATATAATATATTTATATTTTATTTGTGAAATTTAAATTTTTTTTTATCTTATATTGCTAGTGATTTTTATGGTGATTTTAGTAAAAAAATTCCAATTTTAGGTGTTACTGGAACTAATGGTAAAACTACTGTTTCTAGTTTTTCATCTCAATGATTAGATATATTAGATTATAAAAGTTGTTTATTAAGTACTATAGGAAATGGTTTTTATAATGATTTATCTTATTCATTAAATACTACAAATTCTCCAATTGATATATATAAAAATTTAAGAAATTATTATAATCTTGGTGCTGAATTTATTTCTATGGAAGTTTCTTCTCATTCTTTAAGTCAATATAGAGTTGAATCATTATATTTTTCTGCTGCTGTTTTTACAAATCTTACTTTAGATCATTTAGATTATCATATAAATTTTAAAAATTATGAAATGTCTAAATGAAGATTATTTTCTGAATTTAATATTAAAAATTTAATTATTAATATAGATGATAATATAGGTTATAAATGATATAAAAAAATATTTTCTTATAAAGTTATTCCTGTTACTTTTAATAAATTAAAGATAAAATCATTTAAATATAGATGATTATATGTTAAAAAAATAAAATATTTTGGTTTTTTAAAAAAAATTTATTTTAATTCTTTTTGAGGAAATGGTATTTTAAAAATTTTTTTTGTTGGATATTTTAATATTAAAAATTTATTATTATCTTTTGTTTCTTTATTATCATTAGGTTTTAATTTTGAAGATTTAATTAAAAATAGTAAATATTTATCTTTACCTGAAGGTCGTATGGAATTTTTTAAGAATAGTAATAAAAATACTCCTTTAGTTATTATTGATTATGCTCATACCCCAGATGCTTTAAAAAATATTTTAATTGAATCTAGAAAATATTGTTTAGGAAATTTATGATGTGTTTTTGGTTGTACTGGAAATAGAGATAAAAGTAAAAGATCATTAATGGGATTTATAGCTAATAAATATGCTGATTTTGTTGTAATTACTAATGATGATTTACATTTTGAAAATGAATTATCTATATTAAAAGATATAAAATTAGGTATAGATAATTTTGATAATATATATATTATTTTAGATAGAATTTTAGCTATTAAATTTTCCATAGAAAATGCTTGTAATAATGATATTATTTTAATAGCAGGTAAAGGTCATGAAAGGTTTCATATATTTTTTGATAAAAAAATAAAATATAGTGATAGATTTTTAGTAAATAAATTATTAGGTATAAATAAATGCAAAAATATATAAATTTATATAAATTATCAAATATAATTAATGGAAAATTAATAGGAAAAAATATATATGTAAATAGTTTTTCTATAGATACTCGTAAAGATATTTTAAAAAATTCTATTTTTATTGTTATAAAAGGTAATTATGATATTGATTTTTTATGTTTTGATGCTATAAGTAAAGGAGCTATAGCTTTAATAGTTGAATCTTTTTATAATTATAATATTTCTCAATTAATAGTTAAAGATACAAATATAGCTTTAGGTAAAATTGGATTATGATTAAGAAAAAAAAGTTATTCTAAATTTTTTTGTTTAACTGGTTCTACAGGAAAAACATCTGTTAAAGAAATTACAGCTAATATTTTAAAACAATTTGGTAAAGTATTATATAATTATAAAAATTTTAATAATCATTTAGGTGTTCCTATTACTTTATTAAAATTATATAATATAAATTATAAATATGTTGTTTTAGAGTTAGGAGGTAGTTCTATTGGTGATATTAAATATTTATCTAGTATTTGTTTACCTAATGTTTCTTGTATAACTAATATTTCTTATTCTCATTTAGTTGGATTTAAAAATTTTATTAATATTATAGAAGATAAAGTAAATATATTAAAATATTTAGATAATAATGGTATTATTATATTAAATAAATGTTTTTTATATAATATTTATTTTAATAAATATTTTTTAAATAAAAATGTTTTATTTTATTCTTTTTTTAAAAGTAAAAGATCTATTGTTTATATAAAAAAAATTAAATTATATATTAATGGAAGTAAGATTATATTAGGAACTATTTATGGTAATATTAATGTATTTGTTAAACTTTTAGGAATTCATAACATTTTAAATGTTTTAACATCTGTTGCATTATCTTTATCTGTTAGTAATAATTTAAAAGATATTAAAATTGGTTTAGAAAGTTTTAAATTAATAAAAAGAAGATTATATCCTATTTTTTTAAAAAAAAATAAATTAATATTAGATGATACTTATAATTCTAACCCTAGATCATTATATTTTAGTCTTATTTTTTTAGAAAAATGTATTGGTTATAAAATTTTAGTTATTAGTGATATGGCTGAATTAAGTTATTTATCTGTTTATTTTCATATTAAGATTGGTTTATTTATTAAGAAATTTTTAAATATTGATTTAGTATTAAGTATTGGGAGATATAGTTATTTATTAAGTAAATATAGTTGTATTGGTAAACATTTTTATAATTTTAATGATTTAATATTTTATGTAAAAAAAATGTTATTTAGTTATAATGAAATAACTATTTTAATTAAGGGTTCTAATTTTTTTAATATGAATAAAATAATTTATTTTTTATAATTTATATATTTATGATTTTTTATTTTTTTTTATTAATTTTTTCTTTTTTATTTTCATTATTTTTTGGTAAAAATTTTTTATTTTTTTTAAAAAATGTAAGAATTTATCAAAATAATCGTTTATCTAATCATAAACATAATTTTAATAAAAATAATACCCCAACAATGGGAGGTATAATAATTTTATTTCCTTTTATTGTAATTATTTTATTTTTTTTATTTTCTATGAGTTTTTTTTTTAAAATATTATTTTGTTTTTTTTTATTAAATATGTTTATTGGATTATTAGATGATTATATTAAGTGTTTTGTAAAAAAATCTAATGGTTTATCTATTTTAGAAAAATATTTTTTACAGACTTTTGTTAATTTTTTATTTATTTTTTTTTTATTATTTAAAATGAATTTTAAAATTAATTATTTTTTTTATATAAATAATAAGATTTTTTATTTATTTTTTTTATATTTTGTAATAGTTTTTAGTTCTAATGCTGTTAATATTACTGATGGTTTAGATGGTTTAGTTATTTTACCTTTAATATTAAATTGTATATTATTATTAATAATATCTATTATTAGTTCTAATCCTATTTTATCTTTTGTTTTTGGTACAGAATATATAAGTTATTCTAAGGATTTAATTATTGTAAATATTATTTTATTAGGTAATTTATTTTCTTTTTTTATTTTTAATTTTTATCCAGCAAAAGTATTTTTAGGAGATGTAGGTTCTTTATCTATTAGTTTTTTAATAATATCAATGTTTATTTTGTTACGTAAAGAATTTTATTTTTTTTTATCTGGTTTTATTTTTTTTTTAGAAATTATTTCTGTTATTATACAAGTTATTTATTTTAAGATTTTTAAAAAAAGATTTTTTTATATTGCACCTATTCATCATAATTATGAAATAAAAGGTTACTCTGAAGTAGAAATTGTTTTATTTTTTTGAATATTATCTTTAATATGTTTTGTTTTTTCTTTATTATTTTTTTTAAAATCATAAAATGTTAAATATTTATAGAAATAAAAAAATTATTGTTTTAGGAGCAGGTTTAACAGGTTTATCTTGTGTTAATTTTTTTATAAAAAATAATATATATGTTAAATTAATGGATCATAGAATAATAGATAATAAATTTATACCTAATAATATAGATTTTCATTTTGGTAGTTTTATTAAATCTTGAATATTAGATTCTGATTTGATTGTTTTAAGCCCAGGTATTTCTCATTATCATCCTTTTTTAATTGAAGCTAAAAAAAAAAATATAGAAATAATTAATGATATAGAGATTTTTTGTAGAATTATTAATAAATCTATTATTGCAGTTACTGGTACTAATGGTAAAAGTACTGTTGTTTTTTTATTATATAAAATTTTTAAAAAATATGGTTTAAAAGTTTCGTTAGGTGGAAATATAGGTATTCCTGTTCTTTCTTTATTAAATGATGATAGTGATATTTATATTTTAGAATTATCTAGTTTTCAATTAGATCATGTATATTCATTAAAGACTTTTTGTTCTATAGTATTAAATATAACTCAAGATCATATGGATAGATATTTATATAATTTTTATGAATATATATTTAGTAAATTAAAAATTTTTAATGATTCTCATTATTGTATAGTTAATTTAGATGATAAATTTACTTTTCCATTGAATTATTATGAAAAAAATATAATAACTTTTGGAATAAATAAAGGAGATTATAGTATTTTTTTTAATAGAAATAAAATTTTTTTAAAAAAAGATGATAAAAAAATAATTAATGTAAATGAATTATATTTAAAAGGTATTTCTAATTATTTGAATTTTTTAGTTTCTATATGTATATCTGATTTATTTAAAATATCTTTAGATTTTTGTTTAAATATAATTTCTAGTTTTAAAGGTTTATCTCATAGATTTTCTATTATATTAAAAAAAAATAATATTGTTTGGATTAATGATTCTAAATCTACTAATATTAATAGTACTATTATTGCTTTAAATAATGTTTTATTATTTATTAAAAATGGAAGAATATGATTATTATTAGGTGGTAATGGTAAAAATGCTGATTTTAATGGTTTATTAAAACCATTTTTATTAAATATTAAAAATTTAGTTTTATGTTGTTATGGTTTTGATAAAGATATATTATATAATTTAATTCCTTCTATTTCTTATAAATTTTTTACTATGGATGAAGCTTTTTTTTATATTAAAAAATTTGTAAAGTCAGGTGATTTTGTTTTGTTATCTCCAGCTTGTTCAAGTTTAGATCAATTTAAAAATTATAAAGATAGGGGTAATAAATTTATTAGTTTAATTAAAAAATATATTTAATTTTAAAATATAATTAATGGTAATATATTTTATATGAGTAAAATTAAACGTTTAATGATAGTAGCTGGTGGAACAGGTGGTCATATATTTCCTGGTATAGTTATTGCTAAAAAATTTATAAAATCTGGTCGTTTTGTTAAATGAATAGGAAGTTTTAATAGATTAGAATATACTTTAATTCCTAAACATAATATAGATGTTGATTTTATTTATATTCCTTCTTTATTAGAAGGTAATTTTTTATGTTTATTTAATAATTTTTTTATTTTTTGAAAAATTATTTATAATATATGTTTAATTATAAAAAAATGAAAACCTGATATTGTATTAGGTTTTGGTGGTTATATATCTTTTTGTGGTATTTTTTCTGCTTGGTTATGTAGAGTATTAACTATAATACATGAGCAAAATGCTGTTGTTGGTAAATCTAATAGGTATTTATATTATATATCTAATAAAGTTATACAAGCTTTTCCTAATACTTTTAGTGATTCAAATGTTGTTACTGTTGGAAATCCAATTAGAGATGAATTATTATCTATAAGTAATCCATATATAAGATTATTTAATCGTACTGGTATTATAAATATACTTGTAATTGGTGGTAGTCAAGGATCTTATATTATAAATGATGTTATTTTAAAAGTTGTTAAAAATATAAATAATGATAATTTTTCTTTTTTACATCAAGTTGGTATAAATAATTATTATAATTTTAAAAAAAATAATAAAAATTTAAGAATTAAAAATTATATTTTTGTTGATTTTATAAATGATATGAAATTTGCTTATAGTTGAGCTGATTTAATAATATGTAGATCTGGTGCATTAACTGTTAGTGAAATAAGTAAAATAGGGTTAGCTGCTATATTTATACCATTTATTCATAAAGATAAACAACAATATTTTAATGCTAAATTTTTAGTTGATGTTGGTGCTGCTATAATGATTGAAGAATGTAATTTAAATTGTAATATTTTAAAAAAAAATATTTTAAATTTAAATAGAAATAAATTATTTATTATGTCTAAATTATCTTATTTGAGTAGAATTAAAAATTCAAATTATAAATTTTTGAAAGAAATATTAAGTATTTAAATTAAATTTTATATATTATAATAATAAAAAAAATGAAGAATATATTTTTAAATATTGATAAAAAAAAATTTGTTATACATTTTATAGGTATTGGTGGATCTGGTATGTCGGGTATTGCAGAATTTTTATTTTTATCTGGTTATAATATTACAGGTTCTGATGTTTTATATAATTTAAAGATTAATTATTTATTATCTTTAGGTATTAAGATTTTTAATAATCATTCTAAGAGTAATATTTTAGATGTTAATTTAGTAGTTTATTCTTCTGCTATTAAAAATGATAATGTTGAAATTATTAATGCTAAATTTTTTGGTATTCCAGTTATTAGTAGAATAGAGTTACTTTCGGAAATAACTAAAAAATATAATCTTATTTCTGTTATTGGTAGTCACGGAAAAACAACTACAACTTCTTTTGTTTTTGATTTATTTTTTAGTCATAATATTAAATTAAATTGTATTAATGGATCTAATATAAAATCTATAAATTCTTCTATTTATTTAAGTGAAAGTAATTTTTTTTTATTAGAAGTTGATGAAAGTGATAAGTTTTTTTTATGTTTAAATCCATTTTCTGTTATTTTAACTAGTATAGATTCTGATCATTTAAATAATTATGATTTTAATATTAATAATTTAATTGATTTTTTTATATTTTTTTTAAAAAAAGTTCCTTTTTATGGTTATATTATTGCTTGTGTAGATGATGATATAGTTAAATATATATTAGATAATAATTTTTTTAATTGTAAAATAATTACTTATGGTTTTAGAAATTATTCTATATTTAATATAGATAAATTTATTCAAGATAAAAATAGAAGTTTTTTTACTTTATATTATAAAAAAAAGTTTTGTTATGATTTAATATTAAATTTTTTTGGAAAATATAATGTTTTAAATTCTGTAGCTGCAATAAGTTTTTTATATAAATTTTATAAATTTGATTTTTTTAGTTTACAAAAATCTTTATTAGATTGTAAAGGTGTAGATAGAAGATCTGAGGTTATAGGTGAATTTTCTTTTTTATATCTTAAAAAATCATATAATAATATATTATTTTTACTTGATTATGGTCATCATCCTACTGAAATAAATTGTGTTGTTGAAGGTATACGTAATTCTTGAAAAAATAGAAGAATTATAATGATTTTTCAACCTCATAGATATACTAGAACTAAAATTTTATTTAATGAATTTGTTTTAGTTTTATCTAAATTAGATATTTTATTATTATTAGATATATATTCTGCTAATGAAGATAAAAGTAATTTTTATATAGATAGTAATACTATATTAAATAGTATGTATGATATTTTAAATTTTAAAAATTGTTTATTTTTAAATAAAAAAAGTTTAGTTATTTTTTATTTATTATATTTATTAAAAAGTAATGATATTATTTTATTTCAAGGTGCAGGATTGGTTAATTTAATTTTATTTAGTTTTATAAATAATTATATTAAATAATTTAAATGAATATAAAAAATGTTGCTATTTTTTTTGGTGGAAATTCTAGTGAGAGATATATTTCTTTAAAATCTGGATATTCTATATTTAAAGTTTTATTGAATTTTGGTTTTTGTGTTATACCAATTGATACAAAATATTTTAATTTTGATTTTTTTATTAAAAAAAAAATAGATAAGGTTTTTATAGCCTTACATGGTGGAAAAGGAGAAGATGGTAGTGTTCAAGGATTTTTAGATTTTTTAAATATACCTTATACAGGTAGTAATGTTTTTACATGTTCTCTTACTATAAATAAATATCAAACTAAAGAATTTTTATTTAATAGTGGAATTAATATAATTCCACATTTATTAATTGATAAAAATGAATTTTATAAAAATAAAGATATAGATGATTTTTTTTATTTAAATATATTTAAAAAATTTAATGGTAAAATATTATTAAAACCAAATAGTCACGGGTCTAGTATTGGTGTTTCTTTTATTAATAATTTACATGATTTTAAAATTAATTTAAATAAAAAATTAAATATTTTTTATAAAGTTTTATTAGAAAAATATATACATGGAGATGAATATACTGTTGGTATTGTTGATGGTAAAGTTTTAAGTCCAATTAAAATAGTTTTTAAAAATAAAATTTTTGATTATAATTTTAAATATAATAATAATAGAGTTTTTTATGATTTTAATATAGATGTAGTTATAAAGAATAAATTAAAGGATATTTCTTTAAAAATATGGAATTTATTATTTTGTAAAGGATGTATAAGAATAGATTATATTATTGATAAAGATAATAATATTTGGTTTTTAGAAGTTAATTCTATTCCTGGTATGACTAAAACTAGTTTAATATCTTTAGCTGCTAAATTTTCTGGTATTAATTATTCTAAATTAATAAAAAAAATACTATTTTCATAAACAATATATTTTAATATTTATATTTTATTTTTTATATTTGTAGGATTTTAAAATGAATAATATTAAGTTTAATAATGTTGTTATAAAAGTTATAGGAGTTGGTGGTGGTGGTGGAAATGCGATAAATTATATGGTTAATAATAAAGTTGAAGGAATTGATTTTATAGCTATAAATACAGATTTGCAAGCTTTATCTAAGATATCTATAAAAAACAAAGTTCAGATAGGAAAAAATATTACTAAAGGTTTTGGGGCTGGAGCAATACCTGAAATTGGTAAACTTTCAGCAGAAAAAGATAAAGATGTTCTAAAATCTTATTTAGAAAATACTGATATGTTATTTATAACATCTGGAATGGGTGGTGGTACTGGAACAGGAGCTTCTCCTATTATAGCTAAAATAGCTAAAGATCTTAATATTTTAACTGTTGCTATTGTAACAAAACCATTTTCTTTTGAAGGAAAAAAAAGAATGGAATTTGCTGAAATTGGTATACGTGAATTATTTAAATTTGTTGATGTTTTAATAGTTATTCCAAATAATAAATTATTAAAAGTTTTTAATAAAAGTATTTCTTTGTTAGATTCATTTAATTCTGTTAATAAAGTTTTAAAAAATGCAGTTAAAGGTATTTCTGAATTAGTTACTAAACCTAGTTTAATAAATGTTGATTTTGCTGATATAAAAACTATTATGAGTAAAATGGGTTATTCTGTTATAGGTTTAGGTAAATCGAAAGGTGAAAATAGAGCATTAAAATCAGTTAAAAATGCTATTTATAGTCCTTTATTAAATGATATAGATTTATCTACTGCTAAATCAATATTAGTTAATATAACATCAGGATTAAATTTTAAATTAAAAGAGTTTGAAATTATTGGTGATATTATTAAATCAATTTGTTATGAAAATACAACTATAGTTATAGGAGTATCATTAGATTCATCAATAAAGGATGAATTATTTGTAACATTAATAGCTACAGGTATTTGTAAAAATAAAAAATATAATTTTTTAAAAAAAAATAATAAAGATGATGATTTTTTTTTTGTAAAAAAAAAAAATATAGATGGTAAAATTTGTTCTTTTGAAAAAAAAATACATAAAAATATTTTTATTAATAAAAAAAAATTTATTTAAAATATTATTATTTATATTTTATTTTAAAATTTTATTATTTATTTTTTTTATTATTTTATATTATAATTATTTTATTAAATTATAATTACTTATTTATAATGTTTTAATATAATGCATATGTTTATAAAATTATTTTCATATTTTTTTGGTAATAATAGTAAAAAAAAAATTATAGAATTAAAAAATATAATTTTAAAAATAAATGATTTAGAATCTATTTTTAATAATTATTCTGATATTGAATTAAAAGAAAATACATATAAATTTCGTGATAAATTATTATCTGGTTTTAACATAAAATTTATATTACATGAAATTTTTGCTAATATTCGTGAAGCTATAAAAAGAATATTTAATATAAGATTATTTGATGTTCAGTTATTAGGTGCTTTAATTATGTATAATGGATGTATAGCTGAAATGAAAACTGGAGAAGGAAAAACTATAACATCTACTTTACCAGCTTATTTTTATTCACTTTTTGGAAAAGGAGTTCATATATTAACAATAAATGATTATTTAGCTAAAAGAGATTTTATTAATAATAGAAAATTATTTAATTTTTTAGGTTTAGATGTAGGTTTAAATTTACCAGGTATGTCTTTATTAGAAAAGAAAAAATCTTATCTTTGTGATATAACTTATGGTACTAGTAGTGAATTTGGTTTTGATTATTTAAAAGATAATATGGTTTTTTCTTTAAAAGATAAAGTTCAAAGAAAATATAATTTTTATGCTATTTTAGATGAAATAGATTCTATATTAATAGATGAATCTCGTACTCCTTTAATTATATCTGGTTCTGATGAGTATTATTTTGATATATATAATAAAATAAATAATATTGTTTTAAATTTGTTACCTCAATATGAAGAAGATTCTGATTGTTTTAAAGGTTTTGGGGATTTTGTTATAGATAAAGAAAATCGTAATATATTTTTAACTGAAAGAGGAATTATAAAAATAGAAAAATTATTAGTTAGTAATTTTATAATTAAAAATTGTAATTTATTATATAATATTAATAATATTAAAATAATGCATTATGTAGTTACTTCTTTAAAAGCTATTTATTTATATAAAAAAAATATAGATTATTTAATAAAAGATAAATCTATAATTATTATAGATGAACATTCTGGTAGAATGGTTCCTGATAGAAGATGATCTGATGGATTACATCAAGCAATAGAAGCTAAAGAGAATTTAAATATAAAAAAAGAAAATAAAACTTTAGCTATAATTACTTTTCAAAATTATTTTAAATTATATAATATATTATCTGGTATGACTGGAACTGCTGTTACAGAAGCTTCTGAATTTAGTTCTATATATAATATTGAAACTATTATAGTTCCTACAAATAAACCAATGATTCGTATTGATTATCCTGATATTGTTTTTTTAAGTGAAGAAGAAAAATTTAATTTTATAATTAAAGATATTATAAATAAATTTAATAAAAAACAACCTGTTTTAGTTGGCACTAGATCTATTGAAAAATCTGAATATATATCTTTTTTATTAAAAAAAAAAAATATTCCTCATAAAATTTTAAATGCTAAATATCATATGTTAGAAGCTAAAATAATTTCTCAAGCTGGAAGAGCTGGATCTGTTACTATTGCAACTAATATGGCTGGTAGAGGAACTGATATTATTTTAGGAGGAAGTTTAAATGATATTTTTTCAAATAAAGATTATAATAAAAATTTAAAAAATAATTGAAAAAAAAATCATGATTTTGTTGTTTCTTTAGGTGGACTATATGTTATAGGAACTGAAAGACATGAATCTAGAAGATTAGATAATCAATTAAGAGGAAGATCTGGAAGACAAGGAGATCCAGGATCTTCAAGATTTTATGTTTCTATGGATGATTCTTTAATGTCTAATTTTTCTTCTAAAAATATAGTTTTTTTTATGAAAAAATTAGGAATGAAATATGGTGAAAATATAGAACATTATTGGGTATCTAAATCTATAGAAAAAGCTCAAAAAAAAATTGAAAATATGAATTTTGATATAAGAAGACAACTTTTAGAGTATGATGATATTTATAATGATCAAAGAAAAATTATTTATTCTAAAAGAGATAGTTTTCTTTATTATTTTAATATTAAAAAAAAAGTTTTTGGTTTTATAAAAAATGTTTCTATTGATTTATATAATTTATATAAAAATAATATTTTATCTTTTCGTAAAAGAATATTATATTTAAATATTAAAAAAAAAAAATGTTTTTCTAAATTTAATATTTTTTTATTTAAAATTTTTATTTGTAGAAATATATTTTTAAATTTTAAAACTAAAGAATCATTTTTAGGAAAAAAAGTATTTTTAAAATTTATAAGAAATATATTATTAAAAACTTTAGATTTTTTTTGAAAAGAATATTTATATGTTATTGATAATTTAAAAGAAAGTTTATATTTATATAGTTATGCTCAAAAAAATCCTAAACATGAATATAGAATTAAATCATTTGAAATGTTTGATAATATGTTGATAAATTTTAATTATAAAATAATTAAATTATTTTTTAATATACCAAATAATTTAAATGAATTTAAAAAAATGATTATTTTATATGATTCTTAATTATAATTTATTTAAATAAATTATATATTTATATATAATTTATAAATATTTATTTATATTTTTTAGTTGAGTTATTTTATTATTTATATTTTTTAAATAAAAAGTATTATAGAGATTTATAAATTTATGAAAAAATGTTTTTATTTATTTTTTTTATTTATTTTATTTTTTTTTAGTTCTAATGTTTATTGTAATTTAAATTCTTTAAAGTATTTTAATAATTTATTAAATACTAAAATTAAAAAAAATTTTCTTGAAAAAGCTAATTCTTCTTTAGTTTCTATTAAATCTAAATTAATAATTAAAAATTATTTAGATTTTTTTTCTAATAAAAATAATATTAATTTTAATTTTTTTTTAGATAAAAATTCAAATAAATATGATTTATATAGTTATGGTAGTGGTATTATTATTGATAGTAAAAATGGTTATATTTTAACTAATAGTCATGTTATTGGTATTTCTAAAGAAATAATTGTTAAATTAGATAATGGAAAAGAATATTTAGGTAAATTAATAGGAAGAGATACAGATATTGATATCGCTGTAATAAAAATTGATAATTTTGAAAATTTAAATTCTATTAAAATAGGTAATTCTGATGAATTAAATATTGGAGATATAATTTTTTCTATAGGTTATCCTTTTAATATAGGAAAAACTGTTACTTCTGGAATAGTCTCTGGATTAAATAAAAAATTAAGTATTTCCAAATATGTAAATTTTATACAAACTGATTCTATTATAAATAAAGGTAATTCTGGAGGAGCTTTATTAAATATTAAAGGTGAACTTGTAGGAATAAATACAGCAGTTTTATATAATAAAAATGGTTGTAATTTAGGGTTAGGTTTTGCTATTCCTATTAATATGATAAATAATATATTAAAACAAATAATTAATATAGGTGAATGTAAACATGTTTCTTTAAATTTTTTAGGTATTACTATAAATGATGATTTATATAAATTAAAAAATATATATAATAATTTTGGTGTTTTTATAACAAAAATTTATAAAAATAGTTTATTAAGAAAATATAATATTAATGAAGGGGATATTATAGTTTCAATTAATAAAAAAATTGTTTTTAATAAGAATGATTTTGATTTTTTTTTATCAAGTTTTGTTTTTGGTGATACTATTAATTTAGGTATTTTGAGAAAAAATATTTTTTTAAATAAAAAAATATTTTTATATAATAAATTAGAAAATTTTTATAATTTTGATTTTTTTTATAAAAAATTTTATGGTATTGGTTTAACAACTTATAATTATTTAAATATTTATAAAAATAATTTAAGTGGAGTTTATATAGGTTATGTTTCTCCAAAATCTATTTTATATTTTTATGATTTTAAAAAAGGTGATATTATTTTAGATGTTAATGGATTTAAAATTAGAAATTTATTAGATTTGCGTAATTTTTTAAATGTAAAACATAAAATAATGTTATTTAAATTATTACGTAAAAATAGATTGATTTATATTTTTTTATAGATTTGTATGAAAAGTAATCGTATTTTTGCTTTAAAATGAAGACCTAAAAATTTTGATGATTTTATTGGTCAAAATAAAATTATTGATATTTTAAAAAATAGTTTAAAATTAAAAAAAATATATAATGTTTATTTATTTTATGGAATTCAAGGTATTGGTAAAACTAGTTTGGCTAGAATATTAGCTAAAAGTTTTAATTGTATTAATGGTATTACTTTTAATCCTTGTTGTGTATGTAATTTTTGTATAAGTATAGATAGTGTTAAATCTATAGATGTTATAGAAATAGATGCTGCTTCTAAAACTAAAATAGATGATATAAAAGATATTCTTGATAAAGTAAATTATTTACCTATTTATATGAAATATAAAATTTATATAATTGATGAAGTTCATATGTTATCACGTTATAGTTTTAATGCTTTATTAAAAATTTTAGAAGAACCACCTGAATATGCTAAGTTTATATTAGCTACTACTGAATTTCATAAAATTCCTGATACAATTTTATCTAGATGTATGATTTTAAATTTAATTCCTATAAAAAATTGTTATATTATAAATCGTTTAAATTTTATTTTAAAAAAAGAAAAAATTACTTTTAGTGAAGATGTTTTAAAAATAATTTCTATTAATTCTAATGGAAGTATGCGTGATGCTTTAATGTTGACTGAGCAATTATTTTTATTAAATGGTAAAAATAAAATTTTAATAAAAGATGTTAATAAATTATTAAATATATTAAATAATAAATGAATTTTTTTATTTTTAAAATATTTATTTATTAAAAACAAAAAAATATTTTTTTTATTGGAAAGATTTTTTTTTAATAATATAAATTATAATATTTTTATTTTAGATTTATTAAAAATATTATTTAATTTATTTTTAGTTAAAATATTTCCTGAATATATATTAAAAATTATAAAAAATAAAAAATATTTAAATATATTATATAAATTTAAAAATATTTTATCTTTAAATGATATAAATTTTTATTATAATATTTTTTTAAAATGTAAAAACGATATTTATAATTCTTTTAATGAGCGTTTTGTTTTTGAATTTTATATTATGAAAGCTTTTTCTTATAATTATAAATAATATTTATTATTATGTTATAATAATTTTATTTTAAATTATTTAATAATTATTATTTATTTAAATTTAGGGATTTTATATAAATGAATAAAAAAACTTATTTTTTTCAGTCTGAAATTAAACAATTATTAAATTTAATGATTAATTCTCTTTATTCTAATAAAGAAATATTTTTAAGAGAATTAATATCTAATTCTTGTGATGCTTTAGATAAATTAAAATTTTATTATTTAAATTTTAATAATTTATCTAACGATATTGAATATTGTATAAAAATTTCTATTGATGATAATATTTTAACTATTAGTGATAATGGAATTGGTATGACTAAAGATGAAGTTATTAGTAATTTGGGTACTATAGCTAAGTCTGGAACTAAAGAGTTTTTAAAAAATTTTGGTAGTAAATTAGGTAATAGTGAATCTAATATTATTGGTCAATTTGGAGTTGGTTTTTATTCTTCTTTTATGGTTTCTAATAAAGTTTTAGTTCATACTAGATCTGTTAAATCTAAAGAAAATAATTCTATTTTATGAGAATCAGATGGACAAGGTGAATATATTATAAGTAATAAAAATAAATCTTTTATTGGAACTGATGTTATTTTATATATAAAAGATGAATGTAAAGAATATTTAAATAAAGATGTAATAATTAATATTATTAAAAAATATTCAAATTATGTAAGTTTTCCTATAAAATATAAAATTTTAGATAAAGGTAGAGATTTTGTATGAAAAAAAATTAATGTTTCTGATGCTTTATGAACAAAATCTAAAAATAGTATTTCTGATAAAGAATATATAGAATTTTATAAATCTTTAGTTAGTAATTTAGGTTCTCCATTAATTTGATCTCATAATAAAGTTGAAGGTAAAAATGAATATGTAAGTTTATTATATATACCTGATACTGCTCCTTGAAATATATGAAATAGAGATGAATATAAAAATGGTGTTAAATTATATATTAGAAAAGTTTTTATAATGGAAGGAATTTCTAAAATTATTCCTTTTTATTTAAGATTTGTTCAAGGAATTATAGATTCTAATTATTTATCTTTAAATGTTTCTCGTGAGATATTACAAGAAAATAATTTTATAAATAAATTACATTTATCTATTACTAAAATTGTTTTAAAAATGTTAATTAAATTATCTAAAGATATTATTAAATATAACATTTTTTGGAAAAGTTTTGGTAATATATTTAAAGAAGGTTTAGCTGAAGATGAATCTAATCGTTATTATATATCATTACTATTAAGATTTTCTACTACTTTTTATGATAATAAAAATGAATATACATCTTTAGAAGATTATTTAAATCGTATGAGTATAGGTCAAGATAAAATTTATTATATTATATCTGATAATTATTTATCTTGTATTAATAGTCCTCACTTAGAGGTTTATAAAAAAAAAAAAATAGAAGTTTTATTAATGTATGAAAAAATAGATGAATGGATGATGGTATATTTAAATGATTTTAAAGGAATAAAATTAGTTTCTGTTAATAAAAATGATTTTAATGATAATAAAATAATTTCTTTAAATAAATCAAATTTATATAGTTTAAATAAAGATTGTTTTTCAAATTTAATTAAAAGAATTAAATTTGTTTTAGGGGATTTAATTAAAGATGTTAAATTAACTGATAAATTAGATAGTTATCCAGTTGTTGTTACTACTTCATCTGGTGAAATGAGTACTCAGATGTTAAAATTATTAACTTCTGTTGGTAAAAAAGTTCCTAAAATAAAATATTTATTAGAAATTAATTGTAATCATATGTTAATAAAATATATAAATAATATAATTGATGATAATTTATTTAAAAAATGAATATATTATTTGTATTATCAAGCATTATTAATTGAAATGAATACTTTAGAAAATCCTGTAGAATTTATTAATTTAAGTAATGAATTAATTTCTAAATTTTTAATTAAATAATTTAAGTTTTTATGAATATTATTTTATTTGGTCCTCCTGGATCTGGAAAAGGAACTCAATCTAGATTTATAATTAATAATTTTAATTTGAAATTAATATCTTTAGGTGATATTTTAAGAAAATATTCTTTAAAAAATTTTTATATAAAAAATATTCTTTCTTTAGGTATTTTAATTTCTAATGATATAATTTTAGATATAGTTAAAGATTTTATTAAAAATAATTATTCTAAATATGGTTATTTATTTGATGGTTTCCCTAGAAATATAATTCAAGCAAATTCTTTTAATTTTTTAAAAATTGATTGTGTTATAGAATTAAGAATTGATGAAAAAATAGTATTTCAACGTTTATTAGGAAGAAGAATACATTTAAATTCTGGTAGAGTTTATCATTTACTAAATAATCCTCCTAAGAATTATGGTTTAGATGATGTTACTGGAGAAAAAATTGTTCGTAGAGAGGATGATAGTAATTGTAGAATTATTAAAAAAAGATTATCTATATATTATTATGAATTAATATATTTAAGATGTTTTTATAAAGAAAAATTTTATAATTATAAAAAAAATAATTGTTATTATGTTATAAATGCTAATAATGATATTAAATCGATATCATTTAAGATAATTAATTTTATAAAAAAAATATTATAATTTTTGTATTTTATTTTATTATTAAAATTATTAATAGTATATTTTTTTAGAAATGTTTTATAGTTTTTTTTTTTTTTTTTTTTTTTTGAAAAGGATATATATATATATTTGTTTATATTTTATTAATTTAATTTTAAAAAAAAATAATAAATTTATAATTATTAAATTTTTATTTTAATTATTTATAATTTTTTATATTAAAATATATATTTATTTATATTTTATAATTATTTTTTTTGTTTAATATTTTATATAAATTTATTTTTTAATATATTTATTTTTAATTTAAATATTTTAATTTTAAATTATTTAAAATATAATAATAATTATATATATATTTATTTTATTATGGAAAAAATAATTTATGTATAGAAATATTATTGATATTCGTAATTTATTTATAAATTTTTTTGAAAAAAAAGGACATTTTTTAATTAAAAGTAGTTCCTTAATCCCTAATGATAATTCTTTATTATTTACTAATGCTGGGATGAATCAATTTAAAGATATATTTTTAGGTTTAAAAAAAATAGATAAAAAAAAAGTAGTTACCTCTCAGAGATGTTTAAGAATTAGTGGAAAACATAATGATTTTGATAATATAGGTTATACATTTAGACATAATACTTTTTTTGAAATGATTGGTAATTTTAGTTTTAATTCTTATTTTAAAGAAGAAGCTATATTGTATGCATGAGAATTATTAACAGATAATAATTATTATTTTTTACCTAAAGATAATTTTATAGTTACTGTTCATGTTAATGATAAAGAATCTTATAATATTTGATCTAATATAGTAGGTTTATCTAAGGAAAAAATTTTTAAGATAGGTGATTTTAATAAAAATATTGATTTAAATTCAGATAATTTTTGAAGAATGTCTGAATTTGGTCCTTGTGGTTATAGCACTGAAATATATTATAATATTAATAATTATTTAAATATTAGTGATTTTTTAATAAATAAAGATAGTAATAAATATTTAGAAATTTGAAATTTAGTTTTTATAGAGTATAATTTAGATTTTAATAAAAAAATTAGTTTATTACCTTATAAATCAGTTGATACTGGTATGGGTTTAGAACGTATATCTTCTGTTATACAAAATGTTAATTCTATTTTTTTAATAGACATATTTTTAGAAATAAAAAAAAAAATATCAGATTTTTTAAAAATTAAAATAAATTTTGATAATTTTTTTATTTTTAATGTTATTTCAGATCATATTAGATCTGTTGTTTATTTAATAATTGATGGTATTTTACCTTCTAATGAACATAGAGGTTATGTATTACGTAAAATAATAAGAAGAATATTAGTTAATTTAAGATTTTTAAAAATTTATGATTTAATTTTATATAAATTATTTTTTAGTTTGAGAGATGTTTTTGAATATTTTTATTTTATAAAAAAAAAAAAGTTTTTATTTATTAGAGATATAATTTTTGAGGAAGAAAAAAAATTTTTTAAAAGTTTAAATAATGGTTTAAAAATTTTAAATTATTATTTTAAAAAAAAAAATTTTAATATAAATTTTTTAAAAGGGGATTTAGTATTTTATTTTTATGATACTTATGGATTATCTATAGATATTATAAAAGATTTTTGTAATTTTAATAATGTAAAAATTGATTTTAAAGGTTTTAAAAAATTACTTTTAAAACAAAAAAAAAGATCTAGATCAAAATCTATGTTTAAATATGATTATTTAAATATTTTAAATATTAAAAATTTTAAAAGAACTAAATTTTTAGGTTATAATTTAAAAAATTGTGTTGGTAAAATTTTATGTATATTTAAAGATAATATTAATTTAGATTTTGTAAATAAAGATAATTCTTTAGATAATAATTTATATATTTTATTAGATTGTACTGTTTTATATCCAGAATCTGGGGGTCAAAAAGGTGATAAAGGTTTATTAATAGGTTTTAATAATAGTTTTAAATTTATTGTTAATGATACAAAAATATTTGGAGATTATATTTTTCATATTGGTAAATTAGATTTTGGTGTTATAAAGTTAAATGATATTGTTAATATTTATTATGATTTAGATTATAGAAAATTTTTATCTTGTAATCATTCGTCTACTCATATATTATATTTTTGTATAAAAAAAATTTTAGGTAATAATGTTTTGAAATGTGGTTCTTCAATTAAGAAAGATTATTTTACTTTTGATTTTAATTATGATAAAGATTTAACTAAAAATAAAATATTTGAAATAACTAATCTTGTTAATAAATATATATTAAAAGGTTTAAATTTTATTGAAGAATATAAATATATAAAAAATATTGATAATAAATTTAATTTTTTAAAACATAAAAATATTACTAGAATAGTTAAATTTGGTAAATTTATTAGTGAATATTGTTGTGGAACTCATGTATCTAATACATTAGATATAGGTTTTTTTGTAATTTTTAAAATAAAAAATATTTCTTCAAATATTAAACGTATTATAGCTTGTACTAATATTAATGCTATAAAAAATATAATTGATTATTATTTTATTTTATTTGATATATCAAATTTATTATCTGATAAAATTTATAACTTAAATAATAAATTATTTTCTATTTTTAATAAAAATAAATTATTAAAAAATAAATATAATTTTATGATTTATTCTTTTTTAAATGTTATTATTAATAATATTAATATTAATAATATTATTAATTATAATAATTTTAATTTTTTAGTTGAAAAAATATTAAATTTAGATATTTTTAATAAAGAGTTTTTATTTATTTTATTAAATAAATTAAAATATAAATATAATTTATCTATAATAATATTTTTAACTTTATTAAAAAATAAAGAATATTTAATTATTTTTTTAGATAAAAATATTAAAAATAGAATAAATTATATTTTTATAGAAAATTTTTTTATGTATTTTTTTGAAAAAAAAAAAATTATTAATAATAATGGATTTTTTGTTTGTTTTTTTTTTAAAAAAAAAAATAAAATTTTTATTTGTAAAATAATTGATTTTATAAAAAAAAAAATATTATATTTATTTGATAAATAAGTTTAAATTTTAAGGAATTATTAAATGCTTATTTTAACTCGTAGGATTGGTGAAACATTAATAATAGATGATAAAATAATTGTTACAGTTTTAGGTATTAAAGGAAATCAAGTTCGTATAGGTATCAATGCTCCTAAAGAAATTTCTATTTATAGAAAAGAAATTTATATAAAAATAAATAAAAAAAAAGAAGATAAAAAATAAATAAATATAAAGATGAGATGGCCGAGTGGTTTAAGGCGCTCCTCTGCTAAGGGAGTATGCTTAAAAAGCATCGAGGGTTCGAATCCCTCTCTCATCGATTTTAAGCATCCGTAACTCAGTGGATAGAGTACTCGGCTACGAACCGAGCGGTCAGGGGTTCAAATCCTCTCGGATGTGTTTCCCTCTTTATTTAAAGAGGGAATTTTTTTAAAATTTATATACAAATCCTAAAGAAAATATATCATCTTTATTATATATATTTGTATTTGTGTTTTTATTATTATTTGTTTGATCTATTTTATAATCTATATATCCATATAATGATTTATTAAAATTATATATTGTTCCTATATTAAAGTATTTTTCTATATCTATATTTGAAGGTTTTTTTTCGTAGTGATTTATTTTATTTATATTTGAATTATTTGCTGTTGTTTGTACATATCCAATCATTGGAGTTAAACCAAAATTAAAATTATATTTTGCTAATATACTTATATTTTTACTATTTTTACTATATATATATTTAGAATTATTTATTTTATCATTACTTATTGATATTGGAGTTATATTTTTACCTATTGTATAAGTAGAGGCTAAATATATATTATTTAAATTATATTTTATTCCACTTGTTCAAGCTGTCCCTGTTTTATCTTCTTTAAATTTATTATTTGTTTGTCTATCATCATATTCTTTTTTACTATATGATGTTGATAAATCTATTCCATATTTAGTATTTATATTATAAGTTATACCTCATCTATTTTCTGATGATTTTGATATATCTTCTATTGAATTACCTAAATTATTTTTTCCTTGGTATTGACTTATAAATATCATATTTTTAATATATGGATTTTTTTTATTAAATTTAAATTCTTTTTTATATGTAAAAAAATTATTATTTATTCCAGTTATATTATTATCTGTTAATATTTTACTTTTATTTAAAACATTTGATGTGTATGATAAGGTATTATTTAAATTTTCTTTATTTTTACCGTAACTTATTTCACCTAAATTTTTATGTTTAATTCCTATATAAGCAATTTTTGTGTCTATTTTTTTATTTATATTTTTTAAATTTAAATCTATATTATTTTGTAATTTTCCAAATATTGATATTCCATTATTTGTATTACTTTTTCCATCTAATATTAATGTTGCTGATGAATTAATTTTGTTATTATTTTTTTTATTTATATTATATGTATTTGAGGATTGTATTGAACCATTTATATTTATTTTAATATCTTTATTATTAATTAATTGCATAGCTTGTGCTGTTTGCATAATTAACATTGTAGTTATTAATATAAAATTATATTTTTTTATTATATTCATTATTTTTCCTTTTAAATAATTTATTTAATAATTTATATTATTATATAAATTTAATAAAATGTTAACAATATTTTATTTATATATTTAAATTATATTAAAAATCTATATAATTTGTATATCTTGGAAATGGAGTTATATCTCTTATATTAGTTATATTTGTTATATACATTAATAATCTTTCTATACCTAAACCTAATCCAGAATGAGGTATTGTTCCATATATTCTTAAATCTCTGTATCATCAATATTTTTTTATATTTAATTTTTTTTTTTTTATATTTTTGTCTAATTTTTTTATGTTATTTTCTCTTTCTGAACCTCCTATTATTTCTCCAATTTTAGGTAATATAATATCCATTGATGATACTGTTTTATTATCTTTATTTATTTTCATATAAAATGGTTTTAAATTTTTTGGATGATTTACAATAATAATTGATGATTTAAAATATTTTTTTGTTAGAAAATTTTCTTGTTCTGTTGATATATCTTTTCCTCAGTATATTTTATCATTAAATAATTTTTCATTTTTTTTTAATATTTTTATTGCTTTTTTATATGTTATTTTTATGAATTCTTTATTTATTATTTTTTTTATTTGTTTTATATTTTCTTTTTTTGTATATTTTGATATATATTCTAGTTCTTCTTTATTTTTTTTTAATATTTGTTTTAAACTATATGATAAAATATTTTTAGATATTTTTATTATTTCATTTATTTTTTTAAATACTGTTTCTATTTCTAGCATTCAAAATTCTGATAAGTGTTTTTTTGTATTTGAGTTTTCTGCTCTAAATATTGGTCCTATATTATATACATTTGATAAACAACATGCATATGTTTCTAAATTTAATTGCCCTGATACAGTTAAAAATGATTTTTTATTAAAAAAATTTTCTCCTGATTTTTTTTTTTTTTTTATTTCAAACATTTCACTATTACCTTCTGTATCTAGAGATGTTATTATTGGAGTTGGTATTAATAAAAAATTTTTTTTTTGAAGAAATTCATGTAAACTATATATTAATGTATTTCTTATTTTACTAATAGATTCAAATAGATATGTTCTTGGTCTTAGATGTAAATATTTTCTTAAATATTCTATTGAATGATATTTAGAGCTTATTGGATAGTTTTCTGGATTATTTATTTTTCCTATTATTTTTATTTTTTTTGCATATATTTCATTTTTATTTTTTTTTTTATTTTTTTTTATTATTCCTATTATTTTTATTGAACATCCACAATTTATATATTTTTTATATTTTTTAATTTTGTTTTTTTTTACTATTATTTGTATAGGTTTTATTGAAGATCCATCTTTTAAATCTATAAAAAATATTCCTATATTAGAATATCTTTTATTTTTTATTCATCCATATATTTTTATTAATTTATTTTTATATTTTTTTATATTTTTTATTTTTTGTATTTTTTTTATAGAAATATAATTCATGTTTATTCCTTAACTAATAGTTTATTACTACTTAAAATAGTTTTTAAGTCATATACATTTTTTATATTTTTTTTTTATATATTTTAAAAAAGATATATGTTTTTTATTTATTTTATTTTTTGTATTTTTGTTATTATTTTTATCATTTTTTTTTTTAAATATTATATTTTTTGTTTTTTTAATTTTTGTTAAGAAATTTATTTTTTTTTGTTTTGTTGTCATATATAAAAATATTTTTGCTAATATTTTTGAATCTATTAATGCTCCATGTTTTTTTCTTTTATCCAAATTTATTTTAAATCTTTCTGCTAATGCATTTAAATTATTTTTTTTTCTTGGAAAAATTTTTCTAGCTATAGATAATGTATCTGTTATTTTACATATATTTTTTATTTTTTTTATTTTATGATTTATTAATTTTAATTCATATTCTATAAAACTTATATCGAAATTTGCATTATGTATAATTATTTCTTTATTTTTTATAAATTTTATTAATTTATCCGCAATATCTTTAAATATTGGTTTATCTTTTAAGAAAGTATTTTTTATTCCATGAATTTTATATGCTGTTTTTTCTATTTTTCTCATAGGATTTATATAGAAATGTAGTTTTTTTTTTGTTATTTTTCTATTTATAATTTGTATTGCTCCTATTTCTATTATTTTATGTCCTATAAAATATTTTTTTTCTATTAAATTCATTCCTGTTGTTTCTATATCTAATACTATTTTTATATTCATATTATATAGTTTATAATGTATAATAAATTATTTTAATTAATATGTTAAAATTAACTGTTTATACTGATGGATCATGTATTAATAATCCAGGTCCAGGTGGATGTGCTGCTATTCTTAAAATAAATAATAAAGAGATAATTTTTAAAGCTGGTTATTATTATACCACTAATAATAGAATGGAATTAATGGCTATTATTTTACCTTTAAATTTTATTTTACGTTATATTAATTTTGATTTTTTTTTATATGTTTTTACTGATAGTAATTATTTATATAGTGGTATAAATAATTGAATTTATTTATGAAAATTAAATTTTTGAAGAAATTCTAATAATAAATTTATTAAAAATATTGATTTATGAATTATTATTTATAATAGAGTAGTTTTTTTAAAAAATAAAATTAAATGGAATTTAATTAAAAGTCATAATAATGATTTTTATAATAATAAATGTGATAAAATAGCTTTTATTTCAGCTAAAAATCCTAGTTATAATGATTTATAATTTTTTTTATAAAAAATAAAAAATTATTAATTATTTATATTGTATTTTTTTGAATTTTAGTTTTTATTTTAATATATTATTATTTTATATTATTAAAAATCTAATATAGTTATTAATTTTTTTTATAAAAATGTTTTATTATAAAATATTTTGTTTTATTTTTTAATAGAATATTTTGTTGTATTATTTATTTTTTTTATTAAATTTTATTATTTAATAAAATATTTTATTTAAAATTAATATATAGTATATAAATTTAATTTTACTAAATGTTTAAAATATATTATTATATATAATTATATATTTATTTTTTTTGGAGATAATATGACTATTAGATTAGGTATAAATGGTTTTGGTAGAATAGGAAGATCAGTATTTAGAAATGCTCAGTGTAAAAAAAATTTAAAAATTGTTGCTATAAATGATTTAATTGATGCTAATTATGCTGCTTATATGTTAAAATATGATTCTATTCATGGAAAATTTAAAAATAATATTTCAGTAAAAGATAATAATATATTTATTGATGATAATAAAGTTTCTATTATTTCTTATAAATCTCCTTCTGATATTCCATGAAGTAAATTTAATGTTGATATTGTTATAGAGTCTACTGGGTTATTTTTAACAAAAGAATTAGCTTATGGACATATATTAGGTGGGGCTAAGTATGTTGTTATGACTGGTCCATCTAAAGATGATACTCCTATGTTTGTTATGGGTGTAAACCATTATAATTATAATGGTCAAAATATAGTTTCTAATTCATCTTGTACTACTAATTGTTTAGCTCCTATTATTAAAGTTTTAAATGATAATTTTAATGTTATTGAAGCATTTATGACTACTGTACATGCTTCTACAGCTACACAAAAAGTTGTTGATGGTGTTTCATTAAAAGATTGGAGAGGTGGTAGAAGTGTTTTTCAAAATATAATTCCTTCTTCTACAGGGGCTGCTTCAGCATTAGTTAAAATAATACCTTCTTTAAAAGATAAAATAACAGGAATGGCATTTAGAGTTCCAACATCTAATGTATCTGTAATTGATGTTACAGCTAGATTAGAAAATAAAACAAGTCATGAAGAATTATGTAAAGTAATGAAAGAAGCTTCTTGTAGTTATTTACGTGGTATTTTAGGTTATACAAATGATGATGTAGTTTCAAGTGATTTTAATGGTGAAAAATTAGTTTCTATTTTTGATTCTAAAGCTACAATGTTATTAAATAATAAATTTGTAAAAGTTATATCATGATATGATAATGAAATTGGTTATTCTGAAAAAGTTTTAGATTTAGCTTTATATATATATTATTATAATTAATTTATTATTTATTTTTTTAATTTTTTGTTTGTATTTGTTTTTATATATTTTTCTTGTTTTTTTTGTCTTTTAAAATGTAACATATTATATAAATATACATATGTATATTTATATAATATGTTACATTTTAAAAGACA